>JBFWYF010000595.1:0-5164 GCA_050186685.1 Pirellulaceae bacterium | reverse complement strand
CCTGAACAGGACGAGAAACGGCAGACTCGCCTGGACGACGTTGCCAACCGGATCCAGGACAAGTTCGGGCAGGCCGCCTTGCAGAGAGGGCGGGGGATGTTGCACAACGTGGATTACAGGTCTGGGCCACCGGGGGCCGACCGCAATCAGTACGGCAAGTAACGAGCTGGCGAGGAGGAGCATCCAATGCATTGCGCCCAAGTCTTGTTGCTCGCATTGTGGGGCGCCTCACCGCTCACGCCGGGTGACCATACGCGCACCGTCACCATCGGAGGAGAGAATCGTACCTACATCGCCCATGTGCCACCCGGCTACGATCCGCAGGTGGCTATTCCGGTAGTGCTGGCGTTTCACGGTGGTGGGAGCAATTCGGAACAGATGGTCCGTTTTTGTCGGTTGAACGACAAAGCCGATCAGGCATGCTTTCTCGCCGTTTACCCCAATGGGACAGGACGACTGGCCAGGATGTTGACGTTCAATGGCGGAAACTGCTGTGGCTTCGCGATGAACAATCAGGTGGACGACGTGGAGTTTACCCGTCGAATCCTGGACGACCTGGCAGTGTGTGCCAAGGTCGACACGAAACGGGTCTACGCCACCGGCATGTCCAACGGCGGCATCATGGCGTATCGGCTGGCGGCGGAATTGTCCGAACGGATCGCGGCCATTGCTCCGGTGGGTGGGCCGATGGGGACCGAAACCTGCCAGCCGCAACGTCCCGTGTCAGTCATCCACTTCCACGGTACCGACGATCAATTCGCCCCATTCACTGGTGGGAAAGGCAATCGCAGTCTCAGCGGGACAGACTTTTATTCGGTTGAGCATTCGATCCGGGCGTGGGTGACGGCCAACGCATGCAGCACCGAGCCGGTGGTGACGACGCTGCCGGACAAGGCAGGTGATGGTACGACAATTACCCGCAAGACCTATGGCAACGGTCGGGACGGTGCCGAGGTCGTGCTGGTCGAAGTTCACGGTGGTGGACATACCTGGCCGGGGCAGGTGTCCGCGTTGCGGTGGTTGGGAAAATCCACGCGCAATATCTCGGCCAACGACGCCATGTGGGAGTTTTTCCAGAACCATCCCATGAAGTAGGCGTACCGAACTGGAATTCGTCCATGACCACTCGACGGCCAGAACCTGGCGAGGGTTCACAACCTGGTCCGCGTGGCGGAACGCGTCGACCTGAACGCGCGGACGCCCGCGAGGTGTTGGCCCTGCGTCGTTTCCGGCAGGCCGTAGATGCCGACTGGCAGCGCTGCCGAGAGCTGGGCGTGACAGGCGTGCCGACCTTCGTGATCGGCGACCAAGGTCTCCTCGGAGCCCAGCCGTACGAGGTGCTGGCCCACTTTGTCGCGGCCATGGCCAATCCCCGGTGACATCGTGTCACGCGCTTAACACGGTACGGTTCGCGAAAAAAACGTATCAGCAGAATTCTGTTGAAGTATCCCGCTGACAAAGCCCGCGTCACGATGATCAGCAGTGGTTAACGAATCGCCGTTGGGTGAGCAATCGCGGGTTCAGTCAAGCTCCGATCCAGACGCACGACGGTGGTGCAGAAACGTGTACCGGGTCTTCGTGGTCGCGTTCGCTGATAACCGGAGTGATCACGAAGACCGAGGTAAGCAGTGCCGTTTTCCTTGCGTAGTAAAGCAAGTTAGCATCGTCTGGACAGCACACGGCCACCTCTCATTGCTCAAACGCTGAGTTCCGGCGCATTCGCAGCTGTCATTCACGTGCCAGACCAATGATCTCCGCAAGCTTCGCTTCGGACACGGTGTCTAAGGGTCAAGGGCGGTCAATCACACACGCCCCCCAAAAAACAGCCGGGAGAGTAAGCGATTCGCTTCGGGACCTGTGGTCCAGCACCTCCCGGCCGTTGAACGAGTTTCGTGAGCAGCGGCAGGTACTATCGGGTACTACACGGTACTATTGTGATCGTCGAAATACTACTATTCTTCGCAACTCAAAGTGCCGATTTGCGACGCTTTGCAAATCCCCACGGTGTCGGCTAAACTACGTCAGAGCTGGATCTTAGGTACGCCGTTGCTCGGGTTCCGAATGAAACTCCGGAGCCGAAGGTTAGAGGTTCGAATCCTCTTGGGGATACTTTTCCTTTGCCCCTCTCCCTCTGGGAGTGGGCCGAGGTGAGGGCTGCGTGACACCTTACGTCGTCCGCATTTCCCGCCGCCACTCGCCTCCCGTTCGCCACTGGCGTCGTCCCGCAGGCCGAAGGCCGCGCCGGACTGCCGCCGGTTCTTCAGTGCAAATCCTCCACTGTCTCTGCACATGCCGGCGATTGTGATGACACTAGGGAAGGCCCACGGGCGGCAAGAGCACCGGGGATAGCACCGGGCGGGTGGGGAGAAGTTGGGAGAGTGCGTTGAAACCGGAGGCCACCGCGATACCATCTACTCAGGCGTGCGCCGCTGGCGCCGTGATGGCAAGCGACAGCGCGGACAAGTACCGCGAAGAGCCAATCGCGGAGAAAGAGCGGACGGTGTTATGGCTACAGAAATACCCGGCGAGCTCGTCCCCTTCGAACAGAGGTAGGTAGCCGAAAAGCGATTTCTCAGCGAGAGCGACGTCTTGGCGGAAGGAGTGCGATTGTTGCAGGCTCGTGAGACTCTGCGCGCGGAGGTCCAATTGCAACTCCCGGCGAGTCTAATGACAACACAGAAAGCACCACGGGCGGGGAGAGCACCAGGGAAAGCACCCGCTTGGCTACCAGGTACCGGCACCGAGTGCAGCTAAATCGTTTGACGCGCGACGAGCACCGCACTACAGTCGCGCATGCAAAATGATTCGTCTTCGGCTCCGCCACTCCGAATGGTAATACCCGATTCGCTGAAGCTTTCCGGCAGGCGATGCTGACTGGGGCAAACCATGGCCTATCGCGTTGACGAAACGCGGCACAGGATCGTCATACGAGTTACTGACGCCGTGATGGTCAGTGAACCGGAGGGTCCAGATGCAACCGAGGGCTTTTTTGCACTCTGTCAACGAGCGATCTCCACCGGAAAAAACTGCTGATCGATTTTCGCGGAGTTCAATTCATGTCTTCTGCGATCATCGGCGCGCTCGTCCTTATCCACAAGTCGGCAAAGGAATGCCGCGTCGATTTTCGGATCTTCAACGTCAGCCCAAACATGATGGAGATCTTCAGGATCACAAGACTTACTCGTGTTTTTCGATTCGGTGCCGACGACGATGATGATGATGGACCCGACGCATTAGGTGCTCCGGTACCGCGAGTAAGACCACCCAATTCAGATCGCGGCCGAGCAGGTCCGTCGGACTAACGAGTCCCTTGTTGGCGTGCATTTCTAAAGCGCCAACGGATGGCTTTCCGGCATCGGCGGACACACCGAATGCACCGTCGCGTGTAAATCACTTCTTATCTAATCCGGAATTGCAGAGGCCTACGGACTGGGATCGCATTATATAAAAACTGTAATTATTACCCATGTTCGCCATGGTCGGAATACTATGAACTGTAAAGTAGATTGGCAGCCATTGGCTTGTGTCGTAGCATCCCTTTTTGCAACGGTTGCATTGAGCTGGCTGACAATGAATGCACATGCCGTCTCGGAAAGTGCATTTCTGGAGAATAGTCCACCGATCGTGGAACCGGCTGGGAGGAGGTTAACCAATCATCGGTTCCGTCGATTCGCCGAGGCCTGCTCCACCTGCCCATCGGAAACCACCACGACGAGGGGTGCCGCAAATTCTTCGCATGTATCATCGTACGGCAGGCCCCGGATGCTTGCCTGTCAGCACAAATAGGAGGCAGACGTAGTTCTCTTTCGTAGTTCTCTTTCAATCGTCGGGCATTGGTAGGTGCGATCGGGTTTTCAATCGGACGCCGCCCCAGGCGATCAGCGACGGCATGTGGCACATGCTCGTCCAAGCTAAGCGAGAATGATTCACGCCGGCTAAAGAGAATTTCTAACGGCGCCGCACGATATGCCGAGTACACTTGCCAGTTTGCGGCTGGCTCGCGAGACAAGTGCCAACGTGTGGAAAACGTGGCAGACCTTGAGAAGTCGAGGGAGTCGATCGGAGGCTTGGTTTTTTTTGCGGAGGATCTGTCCATGAATCGTCCTTGGTGTCTGCCGTGGGTGGTGATTGGGTCCTTGGGGGCGGCATCGCTGCTGGCGTCGGACGACGACCCTCAGAAGACCGGGCCGGGGGCCGGACCAGCTGCGCGGCGGATGAATCCGGCGCAAATGATGTCGCGGCTCGACAGGAATAACGACGGCTATTTGCAACGGGACGAATGCCCACCGCGCTTGCAGGATCAGTTAACGCGCATCGATGCGGACGGTGACGGAAAGTTGAGCCGGGACGAACTCATCGCCGCCCGTCCCGCGAATTGGCCGGGGCTTCGACCGGGCGAAGTCATGACTCCGGCCGCCATAAGCGAACGGCACCCGGACCGGCTGATACGAGGCAACGTGGCCCCGGATTTCACCTTGCCCGCGGCGAAGGCCGGGAAGGAGGTGACGCTGTCCAGCTTGCGCGGCCGGCCCGTGGTGTTGATCTTCGGCAGCTTCACGTGACCACCCTTTCGTCGCCAGTCTGGCGACTTGGAACAGCTATATCAGACCTACAAAGATCGCGTGGAATTCCTGATGGTTTACATCCGCGAGGCCCATCCTGATTCCGTGGTGTTCGCGCGGAAAGAGGGCCGGGAAGTGCTGGAAACAATCCGGCAGACGAACACGCTGGAGCACCGCTTCGGCAACGCCGAGGTCTGCTTGGCTACGTTGCAGCTCACCATCCCCGCCGTGGTCGACCGCGCAGATGATGCCGTCAACATCGCCTACGCCGGCTGGCCCGATCGCATGATTATCGTCGGCGCCGACGGACGGCTGGCCTACATCGGTGGGCCAGGCCCGTCTGGCTTCAAGCCGAACGAAGTGGAGCAGTGGCTGAAAGAAAACTTGCCGCGACGCGGAGGACCGGCCGCCACCCGCTAGTACCTCGACCCGTCGCGAACTGTCTCGTCCGTTCCGTTGTCCGCAAGGGAGCCACAAGCGAAGGGTTGGACCATCACAAGTCCCTCGGGAAACGCTGCAATGTAGTATTGCATTCAAGGTTGTCGGGGTCGACACGGTGATGATTCTCTACCCCCGTGAAGGGCATGGCATTCAAGAAATCC
>JBFWYF010000594.1:0-5164 GCA_050186685.1 Pirellulaceae bacterium | reverse complement strand
TCCGCGGCCAGGGCCCGCCATGTGTCGAGCTGCGCCGCCGTCAGCCCGAGGCAGCTCAGCCCACCGATCCTCAGCCACTCGCGGCGCGACCATGGTGATCGCATCCCAGCGCCCGCCTGGCGGAATACGGAAACTAAACCCGGCTCATTTGCCCAGCTGCGGGCCACATAGTCCGTGATCACGTGATCTCCCCGGCTGATGTGCGTTGCATGTGCCCGGGAGTATACCACGCTTCACACGTCCGAGCGCGTTTTTCTCGACGCGCCCCGACGTCTTGCCGTCGGAAGTCTTGCGATGCGACCCGTAGCGGAACTCGCAAGAGTTCCGTCGGAAGTCTTGCGATGCCGCTGTCGCGGCATCTGGCGACTTCCGCTACGCCTTTCCGACCCACTCGCATCACTCGCCGAACGGATTTTCGGCGGGAGTCGCAGGGGTGTCGCTGGGAGCAGGAGCCGCGCCGGCGGGATCGGTGCTGAAGGGATCCGCCGTCGGCTTGGCCGCGGGAGCGGGGTTGCTCTCGAACGGGTTGGCCGGACCCGAGGCGGGTGCCTCGGCGTCCCCCGTCGCTGGTTTGCGGCGCGCCCGCGGTTTCGCTGCCGGCTCCTGGGTGACCAGCGGAATATGCACCAGCGGTACGTCCTGGGCGACCTCACGTAGGCACTGCAACATGCCCGAACTCGTCCCCAGCACAATGCGGTCGGTCTTCAGATTCAGGAACGACAGATCGCATTGCTCCGTTGATAAAGAGCCCAGTTCCGCACCCGATGCCACGTCGAGAATGGTGAGCCGGTTGCTGTCGTTCAGGCAGTACAAACGCGTCTGCGAGGCACCCAGCACCTGCTTGACGTGGCCGACAACCCACCTCTCCAATCCATCGATGGTGTTCAGCGCGAACAGCGTGCCATCGATCGTGGCCACATACACGGTGTCGCCAAAGGGAGCCGGTGAGGACACGATCGGTTCGCCGGTTGAGAACCGCCACTGCAGCACACCCGAGGTCTGATGCAGGCAGTAGACGAAGCCGTCGGTGGATGAGACGACAATCCGGTCCGGGGGCAAGAATGACGCAGGTGCCTCAATAGTCTCCTTCGCTTCCAGCCGGAAATTGATCTGGTTAAACTCGCCTCCCGTCACATACAGGTGCCCGCGGTCCGTGGGCCAGGCGACGTACGAGCCGGTGAATATCGGTGCGATGTACGCATGCCCCAGCGAGCGAAACGTGCTGGGGGGGCCCTGCGGCTTGGTCAGGGAATAAGCCTCCATCAGGCCGTTGACCATCGGCACGAAGACCAGCGATGGAGACAACGCGGGCGGTGCACCCGGAACGCCGTGCGTCTTGCGCTCGAACGCTACTTCCCCGTTAGCGGCCTTCAGCACATAGACTGTCGAACCGTTGATGGCGGCGATGTACTCGTCGTTCGCATCGATGCCGAGCGTCGGATAACTCGGTGACCCAATCGACGATTTCCAGTACGTGCGACCTGTCTCGGCGTCGATGGCGTGAATCGTGCCGGAGTCCGATACCGAGTACAGTGTGATCTTGGGAATGCTGCGGCGGATGGGAGTGGCTTCGATCTGGCGCGACCGCAGATCGCTGAGTTTCACTTCAGCCATTTTTCGAGCTCGATCGGAGCCCAGGACGCGTCCCATGCTGTCGACGTCGGTTTCGCGGTAGCTGTACCGCACCGTGTCGTGCACAACTTCGAAGGCGGTCAGGGATTCCTTCGAGCTGACGTGCATCTTCAATTGCACGACGCGTCCGCGGGCGCTATCCACGGCGGCATGCGTAAACCACATGCGCGTCATGCCGTAACGGTTCAATTCCGACACCGGAACCAGGGCCGAGGACCCCTGCGACCACACGCCGGAGGCCGGAACAGCCAACCACAAGGACGCCCAGACCAGCCACAGAGGCCGCTTCGGGATACCAGGCGACAAACCGGCAAAGACGGAGGCCAGCGAAAGCGGCCGGCGGGCAACGGAAATGCGTCGGATCATGTGCGGATCTCGTTAAGTGCTGCATAGGTTTAGTCGGTCCGCGGGGGCATGCCACTGCTGCGCCCTGGGATGACTGCGGCGATTAGGCAAAATTGAGCGACGGCCGTCCGGAGGAGCCGGATGCCGAGACTACTTACGATAATAATCGCTGGTGGTGAGAGTTGCACGCAGGAAATCACGCAGCGTCGGGCCTGGGACTCCTGGACCACCCGCACCCCGCGACCTAACATGATGGCCGGTGATTTCTTACCAAGGAGCCAAGGGTGATGGAGAAGTGCGAGCTGCTATTCGAGGACCCTCAAGACCTCGATCAGGTGCTCGGCTATCTCAACTACTCGTCCGGCAATTCGGATCCGAATTTCCTGGCACGGCTCAACCGCATCTGGGAGCTTGTCGGAAATCAGGCCCTGGATCAACCAGTCTGGCGGGTGGTAATGAACGGCCTTCGCCGGCGGCTGGCTCAGGTGACCGGGCAGTCGGCAGCGTTTCAGGACGCGGCTCAGGCGACCGCGGTGCTGGACCTGGTGGACCACCACGTCATTCCGGGGTATTTTCGATTTCACGAAGACCTGTTGTTTCATCAAAACGACGGGGCGATGGTCAACGCCTTTTTTCTCGGCCGGGTATGCGAGGCGGTGTTGAGGCAAGGGGGGCCCTGGCAGGACAGGGAGCGGGTTACGAATGCCGCCCTGACGCAATTGAACGACTTCGTTGGCTACCGGCCCGTCCCTGTGCTGGAGCGACGCCGGATGGAGCCCTACCCGCACGAGCGGGTCCGACCGGTGCCATTGTGGATACGCGGGGTTGGGGCAGCGGCGGGGCCGTATCGCGAAGTGGTCGAGCTGGCGCTGAATCTCTTGGAGCGCACCTCGCCCGAGCTGATGCGGCAGGCGCAGTTCGACCTCTCGTTGCTGGACGAGATGGCGTACGATCCGCGGGCTTATGACTTTGACCACCCCGCCAACAAGCGGCCGAATTACCACTTTGGCCAGTGGGACCCGCATTGGTTGGATCAGAGCGGGTACTATCGCCGCTATGTCGTGCAGCAAGTGACGCTGGACGCGCTCATGCGGCGGCTGGACATGGAGCCGGACATTCCGCTGGCCGAACTCAAGTTGGAGGCCGGCGCGGTACTGGCGGGAACCATCCTGATGGGCGCCGGCGTGAGCGGGAGCGGACCGGAAGCATACGACTCGGAAACGACGTTGACCAAGCTGTTGCCGCGGATTGCGTCGTATCGGGATGCGTTCTACGACGAGCTGATCGGCATGACGACGGGGCTGCATCGTGACCGGCTGCTGGCCGAGATGCAGGAGCGTCGGCAGCCGTTTGGGGGCGCTCGGCAGCATTTGAATTCGCAGCTGGCTCGTCGGCGGGCCTCGCAGCTGGAGCATGTGCAGCTGGCAGGGATTTTTGCCCGGCTGGGATATGCCGACGAAGCGCTCCAGCACGCGCTGGCGGTGCCCGCGGCATCGGCCCGCATTCTGTGCCGGGTGGATTGCCACATGACGGCGGTGGCCTTGGCTATTGAACAAGGCGAACGTGAGCGGGCCCTGACTCTGGTCGCCGAGGTGATGCAGCTGGTGATGCGGGGGATCGGGTGCGGGGCGATCGTGGATCCGTGGAGCATCTTGGGATTTGATGCCCAGTTCAGCCTGTTTCCGGCCGCAGAGAACAGTGTTCCGGATCATCGGATCGACGAACTGATCGAGCGCATGGAGCGTTTGTTCGGATTGATGTCGCGTTTGTGGAGCGAGGCGGCCGCGGTCGACGAACAGGATCTGTGTGAGCGGGTCGCGGCACAGTTCCTCAACGTGGCGACGTGGTGGCGCAAGTACGCGGCGCATGAGGTCTCGAACGTCACGGCCATCGACGTGATGGACGCCTATCATGCTGCGGAGCACGTGGCCCGGGCGCTGTATCTGTGGCATAAAGGGGGGGCGGCCACGGGCGACATCGGGTTCTGGGCCAAGCATGCGGAAATGTTCGATTCGCCGCAGGCATACGCGCTGGTCATCGATGCGCTGATTCATCAGGCGGATTTCGTCGCTTCGATGGGGCTGCTGATTCACTGGCTCAGCCAGGCCGAGCGCATGCCTTTGTCGCGGGGAGCTTCGAGCTTCCACGAACTGGCCCAGCGGTGGCTCCGGGAGCTGAATTCTACCGAGATGCCCGACGATTCCGTGGCGGCGGCCGAGCTGCGGTTGGCCGCCTGGAGACGCGCCCGGAAATTCTTCGACTACCTCGACGCGAATGCTGGGGAATTTGGCGCGGTACCGAGCTTTTCGCTCCAGGACGGTTCGTCCAAGCGGCGGCGTCCGCCGAACGCACCTGCTGATCCGCCGCCGGCAGAGGACGAGCAGGACCTGTTTCAGGCCGCCTACGAAAACGTCGTCTTCCGGGACAGTGCCGATGACGGAATCGAAGGGGCCATTTTCGAGACGGACTCGACTACGAACGACGAACTGAGCCGCGAGTCGGAGCGGCTCGGACAGCGTCTGGCCTATTTCCAGACGTTGGCCGGCCTGTGGCACTTGATCGCACTGGCTCCGTTTGCCCTGCGGGATACCGATCCCCAGGTAGCGCCGGAGGTGCGCGAGGACCGCATTGCGGCGATGCAGCGGTGGGTGGAGCATGCGAAGCGGGCGCGCACCGGGCTGCTGGAACTGCTCGGGGATGTCCAGGACTATGCGCTGCGCGCCCCGTCTCCCGATCACGACGCGCTGGTCGAGTACGATCGGCAGCGCCTCGTCAAAGAAGCGCTGCTGGAGCGGATCATCGCCACGTGTGTGGAGGTGGCGGCGGCGGCCCGTACGCTGTCGGCCGCCGTGGCGGCGGCGCAGCGTGAACACGTCGAAATGCCCCTTCCCGGCGACGAGTCGTCGGAGGAGTTGTTATCGGTTGCCGCCCTGGCCGCCGTCTTACGCGGTGATCCGGATGAGACCCGACAGCGCACGACCGAGCTGATGCGGGAATTGGCCGAGCGACCTTTGCTGTATGTGCCGCTCGCCAAGAACGGGCAGCCGCGTGAGATCGTGTTCACCCGCATTCGGCAGCGTTTCATCCAGTTGTTGCTCAAATGTCTCCCGCGGCTCGGATTGCTGGTCGAGACATGCCGCCTGCTCGAGACCGCCCGCGAAATGGAACGCAATCATCCGGTCGGCCC
>JBFWYF010000593.1:0-5167 GCA_050186685.1 Pirellulaceae bacterium | reverse complement strand
GACGCTGGTGGGAGCAAAACAATACGTCGGGCCGCGATGCTTCAAAATGCTTGCGATATTTGGCCACTTCGGGCAACCGACCGGCAACCGCCGCGTGTACTTCATCCAACAGGGCCATGCCACGTGGAAAGGCCGCGCAATAGCCAATCATTTTGGCCACGCGCACTGCCAGTCGTGTCCGCCACGATCCCCGCACAGGTCGATCCCGCATGACCCGCATGGGAAAATTGTTAATCCAATATGTCTGGGAATAGGACACGCTGTTACGGAGCGTGTAGGCGACCGGCCGCTCTCGGAACGGCAGAAGCGCATGCCACGCCACGTGGCCGTTCAGCGAATCATTCCGGTAATGGGTGAGCAGCGAATCCGGTATGACATGCAATGCCGAAACCTTGTGTTCCTGAGTTACCGTCTTAAGAAACGGTCCCAGCACGAAGTTCCGAACGCCAACACCGTCGGGCACGAGCAATAACACGTTCATCGAAACTCTTTCGCCAAGCAGGAAATCTTCCGTCGCACCCTTGTCGCTTCGCGGCGGACCATCAAGCCAGGCCTTGTACGTAGGACAATTCCCGAGAATAGGCCTGCTGCATTAAAGGCAGAATGGTCGCATAGCTATAGCGGCGGACCAGGTAATCACGTCCCTTCTCCCCCAATGAACGGCGCCGGGCTGCGTCCGACAAAAGCTCTACCAGGGGACCCGCGAAGGCCCCTTCGAGATTGGGATCAGGCACGAATTCGACCCCACCGTCGCCATACGCTTCCCGCGAGACGAGGTGGTCGGATGCCACACAGGGCAAGCCACAGGCGAGGGATTCTCCGAGCGCCAGCGGCATTCCTTCGACAAATGTGGTTGGAAACGCATATACGTCCGCGGCCTGATAACAGGAAGGAGTCTGCTGCCAATCCACCCGTCCCTGCAGCCGCACCGAGTCCTGCACACCCAGCGCCTGGACCATCTGCCGCAGATACCGCTCATAGCCTGGCTCGCCGCCGCCGACAATCCAGAGGAAAGCGTGGGGTACCTGCCGCAGGACTTCCGGCCACGCCTGCACGAGCAGGTGCGCTCCTTTTTTGGCTCGCAGTACGCTCAGAAACAGCACCACCGGTCGATCCGATGGGAGATTCCACGAAGCGCGCACCCGCCCCCGAAGCTCGTCGCTGGCCACGTGAAACATCTCGGTATCGATGGGATTCGGCACAACCCGGACAGTCGGCTCATAGTAAGGCATACGCGCGCGATCAAACCGATAGGATGCCGTCGTCAGCGTCCAAATCGAGTCAAACGCGTTCAGCGAATACATTGCCGCCGCTTCTTCCGTGCTCAGGAAATAGGACAGTCCGTGCTGGTAGAAGATGACGCGGCAAGGCCAGTCGATCCCGCGACGAACAATGCGCCCCATCCACGGTTCGTCGTAACAAACAACGATCTTAGGCCGGACAACCCGCAGAGCCTCGAGAGCCTGCCAAATGTAGGCGAGACAACCACGGCCGCCAATGCCGTGAAACAGCCGCGAGCGAAGACGCGTCGGCAGCTTGAGAGCGAGCTTCCGCCACAAGGCAAGATTCCTGCGACTGACTACGATGACTGCCTCGCCGGGATTCTCCGGCAAGGGTCGATCCCAATTGCTGATAGCCAATTGACGATAGGCGGTCATCCGCTGCATAACGTTCGCGACGATGCGTGTGAACGACCCCGCCGCAAACGGAGGCGTCCTGGTCAAATGCGCGATGTCAACCGAAGCGCCGCGTTTAGAGCGAAATTCTTTCAGCCAGTCAGCCATACAGCTTCGTCAGACGGCCAGGTCAGAACCCGACTTCCGTGGTGTCGATGCGACGAATGCGGAATACGTCTTCGCCGGCATTGTTGACTCCCGGGCATGTGGTAAAAGCACAGCAGTACCGCAGTTCCTGAAGTAGGGCCACCGTGTCGGCGGTGAAAGCATCCACGGGATTTCCATAGGGGTAACAGAACGGCCAGGACGGCTGAGCCGCAAGGTGCCGGTGGAGCAGCCGGGTGCTCATCAACAAGTCCTCTCGCTGGTCCTGCAGCGACAACGTAGCCAGGGCTACGTGCTGGTGGGAATGCCCTCCGATCACCATCCCCGCATCTTGCATCGCCCGAGCCTCATCCCAACTCACATACAACTCGCGGGCAAAGGCGGCCTCGTCTCCCAGATAACGCGGAAACATCTCGTTGAGGAGCTCACTTCGAAGATTTGGGGCCAGAACGAAATTGAGCAGATACTTGAAGACCGCCACTTCGGGTGTATCGAACCGGTACGTTTCACATGCTTGTTCACGCTTGACACATTCTTCACCCGCTACACCGCGTTGTTCCAGCAGCTGCAGAAATGCACGCTGATATTCTTCGAATCCCAGCGCCGCCATAAGGAAATGATTCTTATGGACCAACACGACCTGCTGTTCTTCTATGCAAACGGTCGACAAGAAAAACAGACCCTGAATCTTTCTCTGTTCCAGGATGGGGGTCACTTCTGAAAAGTGCTCTTTGAGTCCATCGTCGAACGTCAACAGGCAGAGATCGCGGGAAGGCACAAAGCGTCCCGCGAGAAACTCGAGCGCCGATTCGAGGGAAGCCATCTCATATCGCTGACACAGTCCTTGTACCTGGCGTCGGAAACTGTCCAGCAGCATTCCCTTGATGCGGGGAAACCGTGTTCGCGGCAGGTCACGCACATAGTGATATCCAATCACCCGCAGGCCGGCCGATCGGACTTCCTGAGTCCTGCAGATTTGGGATTGCGCTTCGTTGCTCACGGTTGCATGCGTGGAAGGGCTGTAGGACCGGGATACGATCTGTCGCATCATGAGTTTCGCACGTCCTGCACGGCGTCTCCGGGTTCGGCAACCTGGCGGGCTGGTACGTGTACTTTGGCCGTACCCCGCAGGATGGCTGTCCTGGTCGCCACGTTGACGGCTTCGGTGTGCAGAACCACCACCTGTGCGGCCCGCGAAATGGCCTGAACAGTCACGCGGGCTTCAATCTGATCCCCCAGAAACGACGGAGCCACGAGGTGGACGTCCTGTGAAATCCACAGAGCACCGGGGCCAGGAATACGGGTGCCAATCAGGCGAGAAATGGCGCTGAGCGCCACCATGCCGTGAGCAACGCGCCCCGGGAACCCGCAACTTCGGGCAAACCTCTCGTCCATATGCAACGGATTGGTGTCACCCGAGAACGACGCGAACGAGTCGAGCAACTCGGCTGTGACCGTCCATTCGCAGGATGCCGTATCGCCGACCTGGAGACGGTCCAGCTCGGCTGCGGCCGTCTCGCTGGCGGAAACTGACCTGTTCGCTTCGGAACTTTCCATTGCCGTCATCGTCATAGAGTTGCCTTACTTAGTTGGGACGGTCCTGATCGCCATCCGCTTTCGTTACGTACCAGTCGAGTTCCGCAGCATGCTCGCCAACTGCCCGCAGGTCGGCCAGGAATCGAATCTCGGTGCGCCGCCGATCGATGGGTTGGTACAGCATCGGAATCTGCTGCGTTCTGGCATCCTGCCCGGGAAGAAAACCGTGACGCTCAAAAAGTGCGGCCACGCGCTGGCTGCTACAAAAGAAGTCGGCAGCGACCGCCCCTTGCTGTCGTGCGTCCGCCAACATGGCCGTGAGCAGTGGAGCTTGCGATTGCTCGTCCGCAATGATTTCAACGATGCGTCCAACTCGAAGGGGCAAGTCGCGGGCCTGTTCGACGCGGTAGACGGCCATTCCCGTCACGTCCGAGCGACACGACGCCACGAACAACCGATAGGAAAACTGCGGATGATCTGCATACCGCCAGTTCAAATAACGTGTGCTGCGCCGTGTGCCGGCGGCCGAACGGTCCTGAGCGCGAAAGCGGTCCGTGAACTCCTCGACTTCGTTCGAAAAGCGATCGACCCGTGCAACGCGCGCGTGATCTCGTCCGGTCGACGAGCCGCCGTCCGCTGGGAATTGCGGCCAGTCCAACTGGCCTGTGGGAGTCAGTGACTTTGCACCTTCGTGATCCAGAACGCACACATACCTTGCCAGACTCTGAAAGTCGGTCCAGCCCATGCGCGAGAGAATGTCCCTCGCGTCGTCATTCGCTCCCAGGGCCAAAGTCACCGAGAACTGGCGCGAAATCTCGCGAGCCAAAAGCGGGCCAATTCCCAGATGACGGTAGTCCGGATCGACCATCCAGTTTGCGAGCCAACACCCGTCATACCGCTGTCCAGCGATATCTACGTCGACGGGAATATACCCGAGGCACGCCGCCACATTTCCCTGGACCAGGGCCAGACGCAGGCTGAAATCGGAGCGAGATCCCGTCGGGATTCCCTGGTACTGCCAGGTGAAATAAGCGTCATTTGCTCCCAAAACGTACCGCGGCCCGTACGACTTGGAAATGAAAGCCTTGACGGCCGGGATGTGATGCGGTTGACAATCGACAAACACCACGGAATCCGTACTCGAGACTTCGCCCGAACGGTTCAAGATCTCTCGAATCTTACCGACCGACTGCAAGGCCAAGGCATCTTCCGGAGGAAGGCTGATGTCGAACTCGGATTCCAGGGCCAGCACCAGATTCAGATGGTTGAGCGAATCCCAACTAGGGATCGTCTGGGGCGACGCGTCATCCGACAGCGTGGCAGTATCAACTCGCAGGACCTCCGAAATCGTCCTCAACAAGCGATCGTCGTCCACCGACTCCTCGCTCGAAGCAGTCGGATCCTGGGACGACAGCGCCATGCATTCGGGCCATTGATAAGGAACGAAGTCCAGGTCCAACAGCCACCGACTTCCTTCTGCACCTCCACCCACCTGAGCAAAACCGTGAGCGACGAAGAACCCAGCGGCCGGCGCGTTTTTCGTCGTCGGAAGGAACTCGCCAATCAAGTACGACGCGCCTTGACGGCGGGCCCACTCGGTGACCCGGACCAGTAAGGCTGTTTCCACGCGGCGACCAATCACGCGACAGCTCAACAGGAAGGAATCGAGCGTGGCCGCATCCCCCTGGACTCGAACGATGGCCGCACCCACGATGCCATTGTCCCCGAATCGGTCGGTTACGCGCACGGTCAGCGCGACGCAGTGCGGATCGGCGAGAATCTGCCGCAACTCTTCCGCGCTGTGCCGACGCGTCGTCAGATTAAACTGGTTGGTCTTGTGCAGCAGATCA
>JBFWYF010000592.1:0-5169 GCA_050186685.1 Pirellulaceae bacterium | reverse complement strand
AAGTGGCTCACACGCTTGCACGACCTGTCCAAGGGCAAATCCTGGTCGACGGCGTCGATCTCCGCGATTTTGACCTAGGCAGCTTGCGCAGCCGCTGTGCCGTCGTATCGCAGGAACCGTTTATCGTCAGCGGTACGCTGCGCGACAATATCGCCCTGGGGGCCCCGCAGGCAACCCTGAACGACGTCATCGCGGCCGCCCGCGCCGCGGGGCTCGAAGAATTCATCAACCGGCTTCCCGATCGCTTCGATACGGTTATTGGCGAGCGTGGTGCCAATCTTTCCGGTGGTGAGCGGCAGCGGCTGGCCATTGCCCGAGCCCTTCTGCGTTCCCCCTCGATCCTGATTTTCGACGAGGCGACCAGTCACCTCGACACGAGCACAGAACGAGTCATTCAGGAGAACCTCCAAGGCGTGTTTGCCGCGAGGACTGTGTTGCTTGTTGCTCACCGCCTGTCGACGATTCGCGATGCGGACTTGATCTATCTGATGCATCGCGGGCAGGTGTTGGAACAGGGGGATCATGACAGCCTGATGGCGCTCAATGGTCGCTATGCCCGACTCTGGCGTGCGCAAGTCGACACGAATCCCCCGGTCCTCAGCGCCGCCCCTGTGTTCAACCGCATCAACGGACATGGATTTGGCCACGCTGAGTTCGTTGAAGGGTAACCGGCGCTTAGGAAGCATTTGCATACCGGGTTCCCAAATCCGAGTCGATGTGTGTCGAGATCAACGATCAATTGGAGGAGACTTCCCCATGTACGATGGCACGCTTGTCGATCTGGCCGACTGCACGGAATTCCGCCAGACGCTGGTGGCTCGCCCACCGCGCGTGGTGCACGGTGCGGCACTTCTGTCGATCGCGTTGCTGGCCGCGGCCGTCACGTGGGCCGCGGTCGTCGAAGCGAACCTGGTGGTCCGAGCAGCAGGGCGGCTGCGCACGGTCGAGATCCCCACGCGGATCTACACTTCGGCCTGCGCCGAGCTCGATGGCAGGGTAGTCGAGGCACCGTTTGTCGAAGGAGATGCCGTCCGTTGCGGCGATACGCTGGTCGTCCTGGATACCCAGCCCATCGATAACCAGATTGCCAAGCTTCAGCGTACGATCGACGGTGCGGAGGAAGAGTTACACAATTTGGCGGTTCTTCACCGACTGACTTCGGGGCAATTCGCGACAGCCCGGCAAAAGGCCGAAGCCGAGCGAGTTCAGGCTGAGGTGGAATGTGCGATGGCGAAAGAGCGCCGTGCATCCGACATTCGCCGCGCGGAAGCCGAATTGGAAGCGGCGGAAGCCGACGTCCAGCGGAACCGGCAACTGATGGCCGCTGGCGCGATCTCCGATCAGGACCGGGTTACGGCCGAGACGGAACTTCGCCGAGCGCAGGAGAAGCTGGTCCAGGCGAAACTGGACGTGGACGAATCGCCGGTGGCTGTGGCGCGCCAGCATGTCGAGCTGGTTGATCGCGAGTTCGCGGTTCGCCAGGCAGAGATCGAGACGCGCCAGGTGGCGAAGCAGGGCGAAGCGGAAGTAGCACGCCAGGAAATGGCGAGATTGAACCGGGCGCGTCAGAACGCCGTACTGCGGTCGCCGATCGACGGCGTCATTGTCGCGGGCCAGGTCCGTGCGGGTGATGTGGTCGAGCCGGGAAAACCCGTGTTGGAGGTCGCCCGGCAGCAGTCCTATCAATTCGAGGCGCTCGTCCCCAGCGAGGACGTGGGGCACCTGCGCATCGGTATGCCGGTGGACGTCAAGTTCGATGCCTACGATTACCAGAAGCACGGCGTGATGAAGGGGCGCGTGACATACCTGTCGCCCGACTCGAAGGTCTCGAAGAACGTGGACAGTACGACTCAAGAGGGCTATTATTCGCCTGCGTCAGGTTCGCCGTCGGCGGCATTCGTCGTGCGCGTGGTGTTGCAGGGAGAGGAGATTGGGCGAGGCGCCCTCCGCAGCCGGCTCAAGCTAGGCCTCACCGGCACGGCCGAGATCGTCACCGGCCGAGAAAGCGTGCTCGAAATTCTCGTCAAGCGAATCCGTCAGTCCGTGAGCCTCGGTTAAGGTGTCCGCTACCCATGTTGGACGACAACCATCTCAGCCAGATCGATACCTTGTGGAGTATCGTGCGGCGGGCGCACGCCAGCGACTTGGCATTGGCGGCGCCGGCCCAGCAGCAGTTGCTTGAGCGCTACGGAGGTGCGGCCCGTCGATACTTGCGGGCTGTCGTGAAGGACCAGGAAACGGCCGACGACCTGTATCAGCAGTTCGCGGTGAAGTTCCTGAGCGGAGATCTGGCCCGAGCGACGCCGGCGCGAGGCCGATTCCGCGATCTGCTTAAGACGACCCTGTTTCGGATGGGAATGGACCACTTCCGCAACCGGAAACGCCGACCTCCGCCCGCGCCGCTGGACACGGCCGTCGTACCGGCCGCGATGGATGGGGAACAACAAGCCGACGAGCAATTCATGGTCAGCTGGCGCGAGGAACTGCTGGCGTGTGCCTGGCAAGCGATGGAAAACGAGGAGCGGACCAGCGGCAAACCTATGTACTCCGCGCTCCGGTTGCGGGTGGATCAACCATCACTGCGTTCGCCGGAGCTTGCCCAGCGAATGTCCGTCGAACTGGGCCGCGAGATCAGCAGTGCGAACGTGCGCGTCATTCTGCATCGGGCGAGAGAACGGTTTGCCGCATTGTTGCTGGATGCCGTGGTGCAATCCCTGGATCAGCCCACGAGCGCCGAGGTGGAAGAAGAGCTCTGCGAACTACGGCTGCTGGAGTACTGCCGCCCGGCCCTGACCGCCCGCGATGCAAGTGATCGCCAGTCGGGTTGATGCCGGCGTTGTCACGGGCGTTTGCCGCCCGGTGGGTTCCGGGCATCCTTCAGTAATACCAGCGCAGCTCCACACGAACGGTGTTTTCATACCAGTTCGCATCGGTCAGTGGATGGCCCCATCCCGCATAGAGATCGGAATTGGCTCCGACCTGGGTTCGCAGTCCGGCTTTGAAGTTCACGATCGTCGTGCCCTCCGCCGGGGTCACGGCGAACTGGCCAGGGCCCACCGAGGCCGATGCGAGGCCACCGAGTACGGTCCAGCCAACAAACTCCACCACGGGCGTCACCTGCCAGAGTGAATCCACGGAAGGCACCAGTTGCAACCCCGCACCGTACCGCAGGACATCTCCAGCGAAATCCGTTCCTCCCAGTGGAATCCAATATCGTAGCTCTCCTTCGAACCGCAACCGGTCCGAAAGCGGCGCGAAAGCGAGTATCGCGGGCTCCAGACTTACATGCCGGGTTCCCAGGCCTTCCGAGCCGTCCCCCGTAGGTGTGTAGACCCGGAGCTGCGCGGTCGTGATCCAATCGGGTGCGGCATGGATGATGTGCTTGAGTCCGACGTTCACATCGCCCAGGCCTTCGGCATTCGAGTTGACTTCGGGATTGACGAGTCGTACCGGGGCTTCCAGGAAGAGCGAGCCACACGGGCAGACGGCCGCCTCGCCATAGAATAAGAAATCCTGGTAGTCCACCGCTGTCTCGGGAAAGGCGGGACCTGGACCCGCCGGTCCGCTTCTTGGCCAGAAGAATTCCACTCGTGACGGTTGGCGATTCTCATACGCGGCATCGTAGCGGAATCGCACCGTGGTGCCGGGAATGGCGCTGTCGATGTACCCGACACTGCTGTCGCGAATGACAGGCCCCTCGTCGTCCTGGGCGTTCCCAACGAGCGGCCCGCCGGCGGATAGCCACAGTGCCATCGCGCACGACCAGAGCAGCGATTCGGCGGTCCGGCCGACGCGGAATCCCGCGTGTCGCGAGCCCATAGGGTCCTCGTTTCGAGAAAGATCGAGATGCGAAACGCCCATTCCGACCGACCGGCGCGATCGAGGCCCTGTCCCACGCTACGGGTTAAACGACTTTTCCCCGCGCGAGGCTTGTGAACTGGAAGCGGCACTTGACCAGACATTCCACTTATATCGAATGTTCCGCTTCGCGCACTTGAGGTCCCTCCCCTTTAGATCTACCAATGTCCAGGATTTCAGCGATCACCTACAAAGGAAGCTGCTGAACAGAATGCCCCGCGTGTATCTGACGATGCTCATGGGGTCGGCGACTTCTCGTCGGCGGCAAAGGCACGCCATGCGTCCCCCAGAGTCGGATGGGAGACCAGCCGCGGTATAACGAGCTCACGCAGTTGAGCCAGTTGCGGCAGGTCGGAGTGGCCTCGGCCGGTCGCTTGAGCCAGCACGCTTGCTGCGTCGCTGCAGTACTGATCGACTCTTTGTACCCGCTCCGCCTCGACAATCGTGTCGTCGTGTTCCGCGAGGAGGGCTGAACGGAGCATCAGGCATCCACTTACGACGGCGTCGGCTGGAGTGGTTTCGCCAATGGGACACAGTCGTCGGGCGGTGATGGCGGCGGACTCGTAGTCACCCAGGTCGAGGGAGACTTGCGCCAGCTGCCGCAGTTGACTGCGCAAGCTGTGACGATAATCCGGGTGCGCGGGATTCGACGATAGCACCGACTCGAGCTGCTCGACCCCTTCGCGCAGCGACTCGCGGGCTTCGCTCCATCGTCCCTGCCGTGCCAGCACCCACCCCAAGTTTCCGAGCGTCATTCCCAGATCACCGCGATAAGCAGCGACCGAGTCGTGACGTGCCACGAGGTCGCGGAGAATCGTGACGGCTTCGAGCCAAGTTTTTTCGCCAGCCGGCAAGCCCTCGGTCGCGGCCTGGATGGCGGCCAGGCTGTTGTAGCTGTTGGCCAGTTCCTGGCGGATGGCAGGCACGTGAGGGTGGTTGGTCGTGAGTTTTTGGAACAGCGTACACGCCAGCGCGTAGTCTTCCGCGGCCGCCGACTTCTGCCCAAGATTCTGCCGGAGGTTTCCCCGATTCGTGTGAGCGACGGCCAGCTCGAACGGAAGATCAGCTCGATCGGGCGAACGTTGCGAAAGTTTGGAAAGCAATCGGATCGCCTCGTCGCAGTGGCCCACCGATTCCGTGTGCCGTTTCAGGAAACGCAGTACGGAACCGAGATTCAGGTGAGCGCGGGCCAGTTCCTGGGAACCAGACGCGTTTGACGGTTCGTCATTAGCCAGGGGACGGAGCAGTTCGATGGCGCGCCGCAGGACCTGCTCGGCCTCCGCAGGGCGGTTACTTTCCCGGTAGAGGATG
>JBFWYF010000591.1:0-5171 GCA_050186685.1 Pirellulaceae bacterium | reverse complement strand
AGACGGCATCTTCAAGCTGGCATGGATGCCGATAATCGAACACGTGCCGTCGACGTTCGACGAGCTGTGCGGGCACTGGGACAAGGGCATCACTGACGGCGCTGGCGACTACGACCTCGGTGTGCTGATCGGGCGGAAGCGAGACAACTTCTTCATTCTGGACCTGGTTCGACGAGATTGGTCGGCCGGCAAACGCGACGATATCATCGACCTGACCGCTTCGCTCGACCTGACCGAGTACGGAGATGCCGCCTACGGAGGAGAGCGGCGGGGGTGGCGGCAATCGGCCGAAATATCCATGAAGCGCCGAAGCGCCTGCGCGGCTACCGGGTAAGCACCAAGAGAACTATCGGAAAGAATGCCAAGTCCATCGCGAAACTAGTCGCCTTCGATCGAGGAGCCAACGACGATCATGTGGTTGGTGCAGTTGCGAGAATTGCGAGGGCGACGAACACTCGCCGACATGCTGGCACTACACGGTTGCCATTCGCGCAACGAGACTTGCGGATTCCATCATAGGCCGCCGATGCGCAGAAAGACTCCTCACAGACGCTTCGCACCCAGCAACCCGAGACTGAAGCGCCTGTGAGCCACCACCTTCCTTCCACTTGGTCCGCAGAAGGCAGTGTTGAACTGTGTCATTACTTAACGAAATCAAATTTTTTCGAGACTTTGCTTTCGCCGCTTGACTTAACCTCGATTGTTGCCGTTCCTATATGCCAGGCGCCGCCCTTGGGCTGAGTGACCGAGCCACTCCATCTGGGGATGTCCGGCGAATCACAATACGTCGTACCGGACGTATTATTGTTCCAGCCACCGGAATCCGTTATTTCGGCGACAAACGACTTCTTTTCCTCAATTGCGTCGCCTAAGCATGACACGCTGCCAGCGTCAAAGGTTGGTCTGATGCTGGGGACTGTACATCCCATTCGCCGTTAGTCGAGCGTCCGGGCATCAGCCTTATTTGCAGTAATAGCACCGAAAGCGAGTCTGCTGCTAAGGTTGACCCAAGAGACGTGGCCAATAACAACACCGGAATTCCAAAGATTCGCACAAAACGCTCTCTCATCTTCAACCCTCCTTCGTGAGATTACGGGATTGCAAGTGACGGCTCGTTACCGGCGGCACGAGTTCCGTATTTCTCCCAGATCTTGCGAGAGATACTCTGTTCCACAAACCGAATCGAATTGTCCGCAAATAGGGCATTTACGCCACCTGCATGAAAACTAGAGGGAGCGTAGAGCCCGACATCAACAAGCATTTGATTTCGACAGTTTTGTGAGTTTGGCGGAAGGATATGAATGAACCGCGTATAGGCAATAGAGCCGGCCATCCAGTCGACACCTAACGAGTGGTTAGTTGGAATGCCCTGGCGGGCGATGCATGCCTGTACGAAATCCTCGTGGCTTGCAGGCAGGATGAACCGTGTTGCTGTCTCTAGCACCGCACCCTTGCCTTTAAGTTCAACCCCCGGAAAGGCCTGGGGATAGGTGATGGCCTCGGACATCGCCACAGTATTACTGCGTCCATCGCTGATGGAGCCTCCCGTCACAATTCCGTTTAAGGCAAGGTTGACAAACATCCCATTCTGAACTCGAACATCTCCCCCGCCCGCCGAGCCAACGTAGTTTGTATAGTCGTGTGACTCAGCGGGTGACGAGTCGGGATTGCTCGCGCAGTAAAACACCGACTGATCGTGACGTGTCACCCTACGGTTGTCTGACGAACTGTAAAACTGTCCTAACTTGATGCGTCGATAGGTGTTGTCGCCGTCAAGGAATGGCAGTAAACGAACATGAAGTGAAAAGCCGAAATCGTCCACACCCGGCGGTATGCAACGGTATGAGTCTTCATAATTAGCGACTGCGAGTCCGAACTGCCTTTAGGTTTGACACGCACGACACACGTCGCGCTGCCTCCCGAGCGTATTGGACGCCGGTGAGTAGCAACCCCATTAGAATTGAAATGATCGCAATGACAATCAGCAACTCGATCAGTGAGATGCCCGTCGGCAATTGACGATACGAGTAGATGTGAGAGCGCAACACTGTATTACTCCCTACCCGTTGGTCGTAGTTGACTCATGCCGCGTATCGTACTCCACTTTGCAGGGGTGTAAACATTAAACATGTCAATAGTTTGGTCAGAGAAGTGCAGACCTTGTTGGGCGCAACCGGTCGCCCGCTACGCGGCGATGGGCCATTCTCGTGTGTGAACGGCGTCGAAGTATGGATATAAGCGGTTGTTGACGTGTGTGATGCGATATTTTTGAAAATCGTCCCATTGGTCACACGTCCAGATGGCGCGTAGATGGAGCATGGCTTGAGCCCCGCGACGCGTCCAACTCATGCCGGTTCGTTCGAGTCGGTCTTTGACGACATGTCGGCAGGCGCCCTCAATCACACCGCTCGCGATGGGGTAGCCTTGACGCAGGTATGCGTCATAGCGCATGTGGTCCGCGTTCTTGGTGAAATACGCGCATACGGTGGCCAGTTAAGCCTTGTTCTTCTGTGTCAGGCCACGCCGTGTAGCGCGGGCCCGGAGTGAGTGGATCACCGTGGTCACTTGTCCGTGCAGGATGCGCCCGGCTTGCTCCCGCACGAAGGCTTCCGCCGCAGAAGAATCTCGGGGATGAAACAGTCGGGCCGCCGTCCACAGCCGGGATGTGACGTGGAGCAAGTCCAGGATGTCGACCGTCACCAGATCGGACTGCATCCGTTGTTTCATGGACCACAAGGAGTCCTGGCCGTCCATCAGGCAGATCACCGGCACCTGCTTGCGGCGTCGCTTCAACCGGGCGCGAATTTGCTCGTCCAACCAGCCGAACGTCGCGGCTTGTCCCTTCACCGGTTCGGATTGTTCTGGGTCGTCGTCCAGTCGTGCGTAGCTCCACTTGTGCTGAGGACGGGGACGCTGCGGTGCATCGGGTGGCGGTGGCTCACCGGGGTCACGGAACAGCGCCTCGAGTACGTCTGCGGGGGTGCGAATAAAACGGTCTACCGAATACACCGCTCCCACCGTCGCCATCCGTTTGCGATCCGGTTTCGGACCGGGCCGATGCTGATGCGCCTCAATGGGTTTGGCATCCGCCGCATGCCGGATGGGGATACCTTTGCCATCGGCCGACTCCACCAGAATCTCGCCTTCCTCCTTCGCGGGAGGGACCCGCCGCGACCAACCGAACGCTTCGGCGTCCGGCGATTGCTGGCGACTCATGCGCTCCAGCGTGTCGGTGTGTTGCCGCAACTCGAAGATCGTGGCGAACACCCGCGATACCTGACCGTACGGTTGTTCGGTGGCCACCAACTGGTCCCAGGACTGCAGCAGATGGCTGAATTTACCCTCGGGAAGTTGGAGCCGAGCGTCGAGAGGCACGACCAGTTTCTGGTGAGGACCCGTACTGTACACCGTCCGCGACAACGTAAACTCGCCGAAGATGGTGGTGTAAGGCCGGTCCTGGAGGACTGGCTAGCGGTGGACGACTTCGCCGTCGGACAAGGTGATTTGTTCGCCCAGGTTCCCCGAACCTTGTTTGACAAAAAACTCACCCAGCAGATTGTGGCCCAGCGACAGCAGGCGGCGAAACAAACCGTGTTCCACCTCATGGGCAGGCGTCCCGTCACGCGCGGCAGTTTCCACGAACCGTCGCAGCTCCGTCATCTGCTCCGCCATGTCCCGCTTGCCTGCCTGAACTTCCTGAGCGATCATGATCGCGACCTCCTTAGGTGAGACCGAAGCTTTTTCTCTCGCTTTCAGTCTGCCTCGGGAGGTCGACTTTTGTAACCCTGTATATCACCGCAAGTCCTTGTCAGTGCTAGCATTGCCGGGAGACCGGTTGCGCCCGACCTTGTTGATCGTGAAGCCGCATCTAATAGTGGACGTTGCTAGTGCTATGATGTGCGTTCCGCCCGGGCCCGCTCCAGGAGCACCGGGAGACGGCAGGTAGCGGAAGTGGCCACACTTCCGGAAGCTCGGGCTTAGCTCGGAACTCTGGCGAATTCCGCTACACCGAGCGAGGAGCGCCGGGAGACGGCAGGTAGCGGAAGTGGCCACACTTCCGGAAGTTCGGGCTTAGCTCGGAACTCTGGCGAGTTCCGCTACGCATCTCGGAACAACTCTGGCGAGTTCCGCTACACCTAGCGGTAGGCTTCATGGCACTGCGAACAGGCCTTGTCAATCAGGCCGGAGGCGGCACGAGCCTGGTCGTAATTCTTCTGCTTGACCGCCGCGCTGATTTCGCTGGCTGCATCCCGCATGGCGCGTGCAAATCCGGCGTAGGTCTCGTCGTCTGCGTCATCCATGCCTTCCTGGATCAGGACGCTGCTCATCGCAGCGATCAGCTCGGACTCATGGAGAACGGTGCTGGCCGTCTTGGTGAACTCGTCTTGACTGGCCAGAGCGGGTGAGAGGCGGTTTTGAAAGGAAGCTTCGAGCCGCTGCATCAGGGGGGATCGGTCAACCGTCGAGCTCCAGTCGGCTGCTCCGGCATTGCCGGCATCCGCGAGCGAGGAGCCGTTGAGCAGATCTTCCAGGTCCGCCTTGCGCAACTTCGCCTCATTAAACACGTTTGTGTTTCCACCGGCCTTGGTATTGCTGGCCGTACGCCCGAACAAGGCACGGGCCGCGCCGGCGTCCCTCTTAAACCGGACATCTCCGTCGTACTCGGCGATGATGCCGAACAGCATGGCGAGCATCGAGAACTCGCGGCGAATGACCTTATGGCCTCGGCCGGCAAAATCGGAGGGCGTCGTGATGTTCTTGTCTACTTCCTGCTTGATCGCCTTCACTTCGTCTTCAAGCGTGCTTGCGGAAACGAGCTTCGACCACCCGGCCCCCAAGGCGGCGGGAGCGCCGGCGGGAGCAGCCGTGCCCGCCGGCGTGGCGACCGATCCCGTGGCGGCCGGTCCCGGGGCGGCCGAAGCGGCGGCCGTGGGTCGCGGGCCGATCAGTTTGCTGAAGACGTCATCAAAGAAATACTCGGCTGACTTCGCGGCATCGAACTCCGGTGGCCGCGCGCGTTTGACGGGCGCGCCCGCCGAATTCTGAGCGAACCCAGGAACCGCCAGGAACACGTGACTCGAAACGACCAATGCGGCGGCCACGGTCAAATGGTCTAGACACGCAGCACGGGATGGGGCGGCGGAGGGGCGGAGCATCGTCAGTCTAACCTC
>JBFWYF010000590.1:0-5171 GCA_050186685.1 Pirellulaceae bacterium | reverse complement strand
TCATCAAGTCGCACTGGCGCGGGCTGAATAGAAAAACTTCCGCACCGAACCGCGCCAGATCATGGCGGCTGGCTCCCGTCGCCATCAGCTCGATGCCGCAGCAAGCCGTCGCAAAGGGCATGGGCCACAGGCTATTCTTGCGGCACCAGCTCGCCAGCGCGTCCAGCCGACTGACCACCACATTTTCCGGAAGATCTATCGCCATCGAAACACGCCTCGCCGCCAGGCATAAGCGAAACCGGCCGCCAACAGGGCGACAAAGAACATCACCTCGCCAAAAACCACATGGACACTAAAGTCCGGCACCTGCTGTGCCAAGGCCGGCAGACCGGCGGGATCTCGATTGGCAACGGCCCACGGATAGAGAAACAACAATTCGACGTCGAACACCAGGAAAGCGATCGCCACCAGGTGGAATCGGACGTCAAACCGCTGCCGCGCGTCGTGAATCGGGTCCATCCCGCTCTCGTACGGCATCTGCTTCACCGGGCTCTGCCGTTTCGGACCCAACGCTCCGCCCACCAGCAGCAAACCGACCGCCAAGATGGCGGCACAGACGACAAAGAGCAGCACGTATACCAGAAACCCGGGCATCCGACCCTCCGTCTCCCTCGGCTCACCTCGTGCTGCGACGGTGGTTTGTGAAAGCCGTCACGATGTAAGGTCCAATAAAACTCGACGCTGTCTATGGTCGAGTCACGCGTGAAAATCCTAGCCATGCCTTCTGCTACGGTCAAGGTAACGATACCGGCCGCGGCGGGTGCAGGCACGCACGTTGACAGCGGGCGGGGAAAACTCCAGAATTCGCGGTTTCACTTAGGGCAACGTTCTTCTCCCGAGCGTGGCCGCCCGTCCCGAGACAAGCGGGGTTTGTGACGTTGATCGATGCCATCGCCAAAGCCGACACGCTGATCGAAGCCCTCGCTTGGATCCGCCGTTTCCGGGACAAGATCACGGTCATTAAGCTGGGCGGCAGCTTTATGGACGACGACGATGCTCTCCGTCACGTGCTGATCGACATCGTGTTCATGGAAACGGTGGGCATGCGGCCCGTCGTGGTCCACGGCGGCGGCAAGGCCATCAATCGGGCGATGGATGCGGCCGGTGTGCCACCGCAGTTTATCCAGGGGCGTCGCGTGACGGATCAAGCGACGTTGGGCATTGTCGAACGCGTGCTCGCCGAGCAGACGAACGAGCGGTTGGCTCAATTAATCGAGCAGCTCGGCGGGCGGGCCATGAACCTGAACTTCCGCACCACCAACGTGCTGTTCGGCGAGAAGCTGCTGCTGCCGGACGGTCAGGGGGCGGAGGTCGATCTGGGGTTCGTAGGGACGGTCACCCGAGTCGACCGCCAGGTGATTGAAAACCTGTGCTACGCGGGCCAGGTGCCGGTGATTCCGTCGATGTGCTGTGACGAGCAGGGGCAGAAGTACAACGTGAATGCGGATACCGCCGCCACGGCCGTGGCCCAGGCGCTGGGGGCGGAGAAACTGGTGTTCATGAGCGACGTCAACGGAGTGCGACGCGACAAGAACGATCCGGAGTCGCTGATTCAATCGTTGACGGCCGCCGAAGCCCGCCAGTTGATCGCTTCGGGTGCCATCGAAGCGGGCATGATTCCCAAAGTCGAGGGCTGTCTGGAAACGCTCGACCGGGGAGTCCGTCAGATTCACATCATTGATGGCCGGCTGCGGCATTCGCTCCTGCTCGAGATCTACACCACGAAAGGAGTGGGGACTCAGCTGATCCGCGACGAGATCCGGGTGTGAGGAACGGAAGCTGGGGGCTCGGCCAGACCAGGGCCGTACGAGTCCGAGGAGCGGCCCTTGCGGCGTGGCGATCAGCGACGCCGAGTCGTCGAGGGAGAGCGCGCAGGGACGGGGACGCCGTGGCCGCGCGTTCGGGCGTGAACATTGTCGAGGCGGGCGTGTCAGCCCCCATCTGGGATCGAAAGCACATTCGTCGAATCAGTTTACGGGACCCCTGTTCAGCGTGGAGGACACCGGCGTGCCGGCCAGACAAGAATTGAGTTCGCCCGAGACCGTGGAACTTTTCAAGCAGTACGTCATCCCGAACTACAGCCGGTATCCGGTGAACCTGGTCCGGGGCGAAGGGAGCTGGGTCTGGGACAGCGAAGGAAATCGGTACCTCGATTTCTTTCCAGGCTGGGGTTGTAACCTGATTGGCCATTGTCCTCCGCGTGTGGTTGCCGCGGTGCAGGACCAGGTCGCGCGACTGATTCACGTCCCGAATACATGGCACATGGACGTGCAGGGGCGTTGGGCGCAGATGCTCGCCGAGCGGAGCTTTGGCGGGCAGGCTTTCTTCTGCAATTCCGGCGCGGAGGCGAATGAAGCGGCGATCAAGCTCGCGCGGCTGCACGCCGGCAAGGGACGCTACAAGATCATCACCTTCGAAGGCGGCTTTCATGGACGCACGCTCGGCGCGCTGACCGCGACCGCTCAGCCCAAGTACCACGAGGGGCTGGGGCCGCTCGTAGCCGGCTTCCAGTACGCTCCATACGGCAATCTGGACGCCGTCCGCTCGTTGATCGACGACGAGACGTGCGCGATCTTGGTCGAGCCGGTCCAGGGCGAAGGGGGCATTCGCATTCCCGACCAGGCATTTCTCGCGGGGCTGCGGAAACTGGCCGACGACCACCAGCTGCTGCTCATGTTCGACGAGGTGCAATCGGGATGTGGGCGGACGGGGCACTGGTTCGCTTATCAGCATTTCGGAGTGACACCCGACGTGATGACGTTGGCCAAGTCCCTCTGCGGAGGCAGTGCGGGAGGAGCGCTGATGGCGCGGCGCGACGTGGCGGCCAGCCTGCGCCCGGGCATGCATGCCGCCACGTTCGGCGGCAATCCCATCGCGGCGCGAGCGGGCATTGCGACCATCGAGGCCATCGAAGCCGAGGGGCTGCTCGAGCGGGCACAGCGTCTGGCCGAGGTGTTTCGCCGCCGACTGACCGCGATGCAGCAGGATTGCCCGCTGATTAAGGAGGTTCGCGTGCTGGGGGTGATGATCGGCGTCGAGCTGACCGTCGAAGGCGCCACGCTCGTCAAGGCCTGTCTCGCCCGGCGTCTATTGGTGAATTGCACCCAGAACGTCGTGCTGCGCCTGCTGCCCGCACTGAACCTGCCGGAGGACCAGGCCGAGGAAGGATGCGATCTGATCGCGGCCGCGTTGCAGGAGTTGCCGTCGTGACTGGCGCCGGCGAGGGGAGCGAGTGAGGTACAGGACTCGGCAAGGTGTCGTGGAGATCACGGACAGGAGAAGGCTGATGCGGCATGTATTAGACGTGTTTGATTTGACGCCGGATGAAATTGAAAAGGTGTTCGAATTCAGCCGCGAACTGAAAGAACGCCAGTTGCGAGGCATCCGCGAATCGCTGCTGCCGGGCCGCGTGGTGGCGCTGTTGTTCGAGAAGCCGTCCCTCCGCACGCGCGTCAGTTTCGAGACAGCCATCGCCCATCTGGGCGGCACGAGCATGTTCCTGGGGAAAGACGTAGGATGGGGCCATCGCGAGTCGACGGCGGACTTCGCTCAGGTCCTAAGTCAATACGTCGACGTAATCGTGTGCCGAGCCAATGCTCATCGCCAGGTGGAGGATCTCGCCCAGTTCAGTTCGTGCACCGTCGTGAATGGCTTGACCGACCGGGCTCATCCGTGTCAGGCGCTGGCGGATCTGTTTACCATCCAGGAGCGGCACGGGAAACTGGCGGGACTCAAGCTCGCATTCCTGGGGGACGCCAATAACGTTTCCCGCAGCCTGGCCGTGGCCGCCGCGAAGACCGGCATGGAGTTCGCCATCGCGTCACCTCCGGCCTATCGTTTCGACAAGGCGTTCCTCGCGCAGTTGCATGCGGCCGTGCCGAACGTTCGGCTCACGGTCACCGACGATCCGTTGGCCGCCGCCCGCGGCGCCGCGGCGGTCTACACCGACGTCTGGGCGAGCATGGGGCAGGAGTCGGAGCACGCCGAACGCGTCAAGGCGTTCGCTCCCTTCCAGGTCAACGCCCGGGTCATGAAACAACTCGCTCAGGATGCGATTTTCCTGCATTGTCTGCCGGCGCGTCGCGGGGAAGAAGTGACTAGCGACGTCATCGATGGCCCACAGAGTGCCGTCATCCAACAGGCCGCGAATCGCATGCACGTACAGAAAGGGTTACTTGCCTGGTTGCTCGGCGCCGCAGTCGGCTGATGCAGCTTGTGCCATTTTCTCTGCGTCCATGTTTGTAGTCTTAGGAAAACTTCACTGCGGAAAAGTGTGGCACTGGCTCTGCCAGTGTCTTTCGCGGAGAGGGAATGTGTGGCACTGGCTCTGCCAGTGCTGGTCCAGGCCCTGGGGAAGCACTGGCGAAGCCAGTGCCACACTATCTAAGCCATGGGGAGGTACTGGCTCTGTCAGTGCCACTCAGCCTGGTCGACCGACATAAGAAAGCTGCACCATGACGAAGGACATCCGTCCCGTACGTATCAAACGGCATTTCACCCGCTCTGCGCCCGGCAGCGTCCTCTACCAGTGTGGCCGGACGACCGTGCTGTGCACGGCGAGCGTCGTGGCCGAGGTGCCAGCCTGGATGAAGGGCGAAGGTCGCGGTTGGGTGACTGCCGAGTACAGCATGTTGCCGCAGAGTACCGCGCCGCGCAAGCCGCGGGAACGCAATGGCAAGATCGACGGCCGCACTACCGAGATCCAGCGATTGATCGGTCGCAGCCTGCGGGCCGTGTGCGACCTCTCGGCGTTGGGCGAGCATACCGTGACGGTGGACTGCGATGTGCTCGAGGCCGACGGCGGCACGCGGACCGCCAGCATTACCGGTGGGTTCATCGCGCTGGTTGATGCCCTGCACACGATCCGAGACGCGCTGCCGGATGCCACTCGGTTGCCGCTGACGGACAGCGTGGCGGCTATCAGCGTCGGGCTGGTGGATGGGCAACTCGAACTGGACCTGGACTACCAGCGGGACGCCGCGGCCGAGGTGGACATGAACGTGGTCCTCACGGGACGCGGGCGATTTGTCGAGATCCAGGGGACCGGCGAGGAGGCCACGTTCGACGAGGAGCAGCTCGACGGCCTGGTGAAACTGGCACGGCGCGGGATCGGCCAATTGCGGGACGTCCAGCGTACTGCACTAGGTAAACGCTGGCCGTTCTAACTCGAG
>JBFWYF010000589.1:0-5185 GCA_050186685.1 Pirellulaceae bacterium | reverse complement strand
CTGCGGCGCGCGGACCGACCAAGAGCGGCTTTCGCAATCACATTTCGCTCGATCAGTTCGCCGCCGAGAAGCTTGGTCCGGTCACGCGATTTCCCACGCTCAATCTGGGTGTGAACATCGACAAGGCGAATCGCAGCTTGGCCTGGACACGCGACGGAGTGCTGCTGCCAGCGGAAGACAAAGCCTCCGCTCTGTTCCAGAAGATGTTTGTGCAAGGAGATGCGGCCGCGGTTCACACACAACTCAAGAAGCTGGAAGAGCGAGGCAGCATTCTTGACACGTTGCTCGATGACACAAAGCAGGTCCGCGAGCGACTTGGCCGCGACGATCAATCACGGCTCGATCAGTACATGACCTCCGTCCGCGAGATCGAACAGCGCCTGCACACGGCGCGCGAGTGGGAACTGCGGCCCAAGCCGACTACGACGCAGTCGCCCCCGGCGGACATTCAGGATCACAAGCTGTTCTTCGAGAAGTTCGACCTGATGCTGTCGATGGCTCAGCTCGCGCTGGAGTCGGATTCCACACGCATTGTGACGCTGATGGTGGATGCCTTCGCAACGCCATCGTTCAAACTGGGCGACAACGAGAACTCGACGACCGGTTACCACGACCTGAGTCATCACGGGCAGGCCGCAGACAAGGTGCGGCAACTCGAGGAAGCCGACCGCCGGCAAATGACGCTGTTGAAGAAGCTGCTGCAAAACCTTGCCGAGAAGCGGGACGGAGCAGCACGATTGCTCGAGCACACGATGGTTCTCTTCGGCAGCAACATGGGCGACGCGAACACGCACGACAACAGCAACCTGCCCATCCTGCTGGCCGGTGGCGGCCTGAAGCACGGCCAGCATCTCGCCTTCTCGCACGACAACAATCGGCCGCTCTGCAATCTCTTCGTCACCATGCTGCAGAACATGGGGCTGGAAACGGATGCCTTTGGTTCGAGCACCGGAACTCTCAACGAAATCACCAGATGAGATCATCCATGAAAACCAATCTCTTCGTTCTCGTCACGCTCGCCTCGTGTAACTCGGCGTTTGCCGAGATTAAGACTGAGACGGTGAATGTGGCGATGCGGGATGGGGTCAAGCTCGCGACGGACGTCTATCGCGACGAGGCGGTACCGGTGGCTCAAGTTGTTCTCATGCGGACTCCGTATGACCGCACGAAGGCGAAGGGAACCGCGGAGCGAATCGTCAAAGCCGGGTATGTGTTCGTCGTGCAGGACTGTCGGGGGACTCGGGCTTCGGAAGGGGTGCTGGCTCCGTACAACAACGAAGGGCAGGATGGCTTTGACACCATCGAATGGATCACTCGGCAAACGTGGTGTGGCGGGCGAGTGGGGATGACCGGCGGGTCGTATGTCGGGGCGGTTCAGTGGCAGGCGGCGGTCGAGAATCCGCCGGGGCTGGTCACCATCGCTCCGCAAGCCACCTGGAGCAGTTTTTACAGGAACCTGTACCTCGGCGGGGCCGTGAGGTTGTCGCTGATTGCCGGTTGGCTCGCCGGGAATACAGCGAAGCCCGCCGGGGCGACGCCCAACGACATGAACAGCGCGCTGTTCCGCTTGCCGCTCAGCGATGTTGACGAGGCGATCGGTTGGCCGATGCCTTGGCTAGATGCCTACCTCACGCATCCCGAACCGAATGGCTTCTGGACGCGGCTTGATCTGACTCCGCGCTTGCCCGAACTGCAACTCCCCGTGCTGCATGTTGTCGGCTATCACGACTTCTTCTCCCGCGAGTCCGTCGACAACTTCGTCCTCATGCAGAAGCAGGCTCGTGATCCTGAGACTCGTCGCCAGCAGCGCCTGGTGCTCGGCCCGTGGGATCACGGGACCGTCGGGAAGTCGAAGGTGGCCGACCTCGACTTTGGACCGGAAGCGACCGTGGATGTACTCGGCCTGCAACTCGATTGGTACGACCGGCATCTCAGACAAGACCCCGCCGCTCGCGCGAAGCCATTCTCGCCGGTGCGCTACTTCTCAATGGGCGACAACGTGTGGCGCGACGCTCAGACCTGGCCGCCCGGAGGCTTCGTCGCGACGCCATACTTCTTGCACTCGGACGGCAAGGCGAATACTCGCAATGGCAATGGTCGGCTGAGTCGGCAGGCTCCGACGCAGGAGCAACCGGCCGACTCCTTCCGAGCCGATCCTGCGAATCCGACGCCGTCCAGTCCTGTGACCGAGACGCGGCCAATCAAGGCCGCAGTGTGGGGGCCAGTCGATCAACGAGCGACCGAAGACCGCGACGACGTGCTCGTCTATACGAGCGACGTGCTGTCTGAGCCGCTGACCTTCGCCGGCAACATCGAAGCCAAACTGCACGTCAGCACCGACACGCCGGACGCGGACTGGGTCGTGAAGCTCATCGACGTGCATCCCGACGGGTTCGCTCCGCACCTCGCTCGCGGCATCCTGCGCGGTCGCTATCGCCGCTCATTGCAAGAGCCTGAGCTGATGCAGCCCGGTCAGGTCTACGAGATCACGGTCGACCTCGGCCCCGCCGCCGCCACGATCGCGACAGGACATCGTCTGCGAGTGGACATCAGCGGCGCGGACTTCCCGCTGTACGACCGCAACCCGAACACCGCCGAGGGGATCTTCGGCAAGCAGACCGCGATCGCCACCGAGCAGGTGCACCACAGGCCCGGAGCTTTGTCGTGGATTGTCCTTCCCGTTTCGAATCCTGAAACCAAATGAAGAATGCAGGTCGGACAGATCCTTGTTGGCAGGACCAAAGCCATGAAACTCAACCCGACACGTCTCATCGCGCTGCTGATCGCCTTGCCGGCCGCGCTGCACGCCGGCGATCTTTCGCCGTTGAGTGAACTCGGCTGCTCGCGCCGCTGCAGGCTGCCAGCCGCTGACTCGGCGAATCGCCATTCTTCCAATATCTATCCGTTCAATCACACCATGAAACTCGCATTCACCATCGCTGCGTCCCTCTTGGTGGCACTCGTTCCCCTCCATTCCACGGCCGAGGACGGCGTCCGCTGGCTGCTTCAATACGATGGCAAATCACTGCCCGCGGCTCCCTGGACTCCTGTGGGCAAACCCAACGCCAAGCTCGAATCCGACGGTCTGCGCCTTATCGACGCCGACAAAGACTTCGCCCACTATCGAGCCGCGTGGAAGCCGGAAGCCGACGCTGAAATCATTGTCGAAGCGACCGTGAAGGTCTTCGCCACCACGGGCGGCGTGAAGGGCAAGACATCACTCTGGCCTTGGCGTGATGGTGCGCCGGTCTCCGTACTGGTGAGTGATGGCAAGCATCAGGAAGGGCTCGTGCTCTTTGCCAATCAAGCCGCCAGCCACACGGATCGCTTCATCCCTATGGACACCACCGACAAGATGCACACCTACCGCCTCGTCATTCGCGGCACGGATATGCAAATGTTCGTGGATGGTCAGAGGAAAGTGGAGGGGCAAGGTGCCTTCTGGAAGCCCGCCGACTCGCCGGAGGCATTCATTCAGTTCGGCTCCAGTGCCCAGACCGCTACGGGCGAGGCGCTGTGGGAGTCCGTGAAACTCGGTGTTCGCAAGGCGACCGCCGCTTTGCCTCAACCACCTGTCAAAATCTCCCTCGGCGACTCCTGGGACATCCCGCGTGACGGCATCAGGCAAACACGCCCCTACCTCTACGACATGGGCCAGGGATTGCTGCTCATGAGTGTGGCCCAAGGGCCGGACGCCTTCTACGAGCCGTATGGCCTGCTCAAATCCACCGACGCGGGCAAGACGTGGAAGCCCATCCCGGGGCTCGACAATCTCGACACCACGCCGCTGCCTTGCCTGCGCCGGCCAGACGGCAAAATCCTCGCCATCTCACGCTGGACTCGCACGCAGCTGGATGGCCGCGTGGTGGGCAAAACCGTGCATCTCAACGCCGATGCCACCAGCTTTGAGATGACCGACAATGAGATCATCCTGCCGAAAGAATTCACCAACGAGTCCCAAGACGATCAGATCATCTGCGAGCGCCACATTTGGAACGATGCCGATGGCGGCGCAACGATGGCGGTCTGGAGTCGCAAGAATGTGAAGCTGCCTGACGGCCGCAATAACACCGTGCGGATGTCCCACCTCATGCGCAGCACGGATGAAGGCAAGACCTGGAACTACTTCTCCACCATCGGACCCGGCGGCGAACCCGCCGTGTGCCGCCTGAGCGCTTCCGAGCAAGTCGCCGTCACTCGCGGAGATCGCAACAGCCGCATGAAGCAGATGTTTTCTCACGATGGAGGCAAGACCTGGACCAAGCCCGTCGAACTCGAGGTCGGCCGGGTGCTGCCGGATCTCTGTCTCCTGAGCAACGGCGTCCTCGCCTGCAGCTATGGCCGCCCCGCGAGTTGCCTCATGTTCAGCCTCGACGGCGGCAAAACCTGGCCGTCCCATCACGTCATCTCGGAGAAAGTCGGCTTCAACTACACCAGCATCCGCGAGATCAGTCCGGGCAGGTTGCTCTACATCCACGATGCGCCAAAAATGAACGGGGTGTTTATTGATGTGGAGGTCATCAAGCAGGCATCTGTCCCGTCCAGCACCGTCTCGCAGACCTGGCAGGAACGCGCCGCGGCGCATGCCCGCATCCTGTCCCATGTGAAATGGTCGCCTGTCGCGGACACGCTGCCGAATCGGAAAGGCGGCTTCTTCGAAAAGGGAAAAGAATACACCGGCGTCCCCTACTCCAGCGTGCGTTCGGAAGGGCGCTACATCGGATTCGATATCGCTCTGCGCACGTTTTTGGCCGCAGTCGAAAATCCGCGCAGCGTGCTCTACACGGAGAACCTCAGGGGCAAAGTCTCCAACGCCGCCGCCTTCTACGGCAGCGTCTGCTCGGCCTACACCAGCTACGCGCTCGGCTGCGGCATCCCCGAGGTCAGCCGCCGCTACGGGCCAGACATCAGCCAGGGAATCGTGCTTGTTGAGCCACAGGCGGCGCACGCTGCGCAGGTCGGCGATGTGATCTACACGCCGCATGCCACCGAGACCTCCGGCTCGCATGTCGAGATCATCACCGCGGTCACGCGGGACCAAGAGGGGCAAGTGACCTCCATTCGCGTCGAGGAGTGCCGCCCGCCGACGACCGGTATCTCCGACCGCAGCGCCGCGAAGTTCGACGCGCATTTGGCCACCAGAAACAAGCAGCTTTTCCGCGTCACCAACCGCGACGTCTGGCGC
>JBFWYF010000588.1:0-5187 GCA_050186685.1 Pirellulaceae bacterium | reverse complement strand
TCATGTGGCGGCTCCTTCACTTACGTCAGACGCCTGCCGACGCTTCTTGGATTCTCCTCTCGACGAATGATCTCGGGTCCGCATCCGGTAACTCTTGCCCGTGATCTCAACGAGTTCAGCATGATGCAAGAAGCGGTCCAGGATGGCAGAAGCCGCCGGCACATCGCCGATCAGCTTTCCCCAGTCCTCGATCGGTCGGTTGCTCGTCATCATCGTGCTCTTCACCTCGTAGCGCCGCATGATCACCTCGAACATGAAATCTGCTGCTTGTTAATCGAAGGGTTGAAGGAGAAGTCGAAGTGGTCCATCGGCTTGAGGTCCCGGAATTCCGCCGCACGGGTGCGCCGCTGCACCAGTCGGTTCCCCCGCACTGCCAGTTCATCCTGCAGGATCAGCTCGAGGAACTCCGCGTGGGTCAGCCCATTGCGAAGTGCTTCCTCCAGACGGACGTCCAGGGACTCTAAGAGGCCAGACAGCCGCAGTTGTTTTTTATTCGCATAAGGAACGGATCCGCGGGTGAAGTTCGGGTTCATACCAGTCCGCTTTCTGCACGGCGGCACGCAGGTTGTCGATGACCAACGTCTTGACCGTGCCGCGGAAGTGCCAGAAGGCGTTCTCGAGTGCCCGGATAAAGTTCTCCGTGGTCTGCCGATAAACCGCTTCGCTGTATCCCTTGCGACTATGGCTGAGCACGATCCGAAAGACATACGTCTTCCGCCGCTTTCCTTCCGCGGTGATCACGGGGGCACCGGTTCCGAAGTCCACCTGGGCTTCTTCGCCCGGCTCGCACTCGATTCGCCGAAACGGCAGCGGGCAAGCTTCTCGCATCCGCCGCACGAACCGCATCACACTCCAGTAGCTTCCATCGAACCGGCGTTCGGCTACGAGATCCTGGTGAATCCGCCTGGCATCGAGCCCCAAATCGAGCTTCTGCCGGATGATCTCCCGGAGGGGTTCGCACTCGCTGCGAGTCGCCACCTCCAGCGGCAAGCCCGAGTGCACTTCTGCCGGTTTTGAATCCGTCGAGCCGGGAGGCGCTTCTGACGGTTTTGGGTCGTCCGAGCCGGCAGGCGCTTCTGCCGGTTTTGAATGAAGCCGGACGTACCGGGCTACCGTTTCGCGATGCAGGCCCAATTCGCGGGCAATGCGGGAGAAGGTCCAGCCTTGCTGGCGCAAACTGAGAATGGCTTGGATGTTCGGCATCTTGAGTTGATTCGACATCGTAGGTTTCCTTTCTGCGACATCGTCGCCAGAAACCCTACGCTGCGAATCTTCGGCTCCTCAAAATGCCGGTTTTCAAGCGCCGCTAGCCTGCCGGTTTTGGGCGCTGCGCGACATTAACCAACTCTTCTATCTCGGCAAGCACTCTGGAGACCGTCATCTCGTGGGGAAGTAAGCCCAGTCGTTGGGGCAGTGCTTTGGCGTCACATACATGTCGAACGTAGACAGCGCATGTCGCTGCGCTACATAGCAACCAACTTCTGTTGAGATCCATAGCCACCAAGCGCATTTGCATCGCGTGTGAAATGTTGGTAGGCCATCAACGTTGTCCTTGCAGCATGTACCGCAAAACACATTCGTTGGACATGGTTTTTTGCCCCAGAACGATGCCTGGCTTGCTTCTTCCCGAAGCCCAGCATGGGTAGATGCGACGGCACGGCGATTGGGGCTCGAGTCGCCCCCCATCCGCGTGGCCGCCCGAAACATGATCACTGAAGCTGGCCCGGGACTACTCAGATTACCTGTGGGTCCCAGTATATGCGCCTGTCCCCTTTTACTTTTCCGGAACGGGTAACAGACTGCCCAATAGGGTCACCGTGAGCATCGCCGAGTGTTTCAGCATAGGTTGCCTTACTTCTGTTTGGTTTGTTGGCGAATGCTCGCGTTGACCGGGAACCAGCGAAGGATGCTCGTTTCAGATCCTGCGCGGCCCGCGGCTCCGTGTGGAACGGTTGGTTCGCCGGATAGGTCTCCAGTGGAGACGCCGAGCCACAGAGAGCAATGCTCCACTCCAGCGCAGGCTCGTGTTGCAGGCGCCCCCATCTCTCCGCGCCTCTGCGCCTCCGCGTGAGACAATCTTCTTGGGGCGTACTTGTTCATGCAATCACCATCGTGTTGCCTGTAGGCTGCCAGGTTGTCAGCCTAACGCGCAGGCCGCGAAACGACGTGGAACGACCGCCTGCGACCTGCGGGGTTCGCTTGTGTCCACAGGGAGGGGTGGCACTGGCTCGGCCAGTGTTTCCGTCGCACCAAGCCAACCACTCCTAACGGAGGACACTGGCGGAGCCAGTGCCACACCGGCCGATGAAATCGCGGGTGGTTAAGCCGCACTAGAGGCCGATGGGCCGTCATTGCCTCCCGGGTTCGTCCAGATTTGACCATGTCGAGCCGTTTGCGCCGCTGACATGATTGGCCCCTCGTGCGTCTTCCCGGCGATTTGTTTTCCATGAAGCCTTAACCTTGGGGCCCTCGAGCCGGACAAGGACATCCCGACCCGGGTCATGAAGAATCACTTGGCCACCCGTATGACTGGTTTCGTTGAACTGAAAGACCGGGCGCCCGTCCTGAAACTCCGCCCACCGCTTGGGGCCGATCTCGGTAAACGAACCGCGCCGATCGGCCTTGGTCCACTCTAGCCGGTGCCAGCCGCCGGACAGCTTGAACATCTCCCGCCCCTGCTGAGAGATAACGGCGCCGCCCGGGTGCAGCGCGACGGTAACATTGCGCGACGCATCCAGCAGGACGACGGTGGCGCCATTGCGGCTCGTTTCGCGAAAGCGGAACGTCGGCTGACCCTCGGAGTATTCCTCCAGTTGGTGCCCCCCTCCTGGAGGAACTCGCCGCCAGAGTGCCGCCACAGACTGCCGACCACCTCCGGAAACGTGACGGTTGGGTCATAGCAGACATAGGGCGCGGTGTCCTTGATGCGACCAAAGCCGGCTCGATGTTGGTCCCAGTCCGCTGCGCTTTGGCGCAGAGCGCTGTTGCGGTTAGTGAGATCCAGGTCGGAGAAGTCCTTGATCGACTGGGCCTGAACGGTCGCGGCGGTACCAAGAAGAATTGTCCAGGCCAGAACTAGGCGAATAGTAAACATGCGATTCATGACGTCCCCCCGTTTCATGGATGGTGAAGAAGCCGTACCAATACTGAGGAAAGCGAGAGCCGAGCGGGCAACCGGACAAAATAACTCGATCACTAGCCCGGCCCATTTGGCCGTTAGAACGCGCAGGTCGGGCGCAGTCCCTTGCGCCGACCGCCCGGAAAGCTGATGAGGATTACGGGGCGACAACCAAGCGGCTAGCGAGACCATTGGCCGTCGAGCGCGAACAGTTGAGCATTGCCACGGAGGACGCGGGCTTTAGGGCCTTCGAGGTGGACGGTGATGTCCCGCTTGCGGTCCAGAAGTGCCACCTGGCTGGCGCTGCGGTACACCTCTTGGAACTGGAACGCTTCTTGGCCGCCTTGGAACTCGGCCCAGCGGCCGGGCGAGACTTCGACGAACGCTGATTTTCGGTCACTTTTCATCCACTCTTGCCAGTGCCACCCGCCTGGCAGCTTGAAAGTCTCCCGACCCTGCTGGGAGACGATCGCCAACTGGTAACTCAGCTGGACGCTTATTTTGCGGGCCTGATCGAAGAGCATGACGGTGGAGCCGTTCCGCCCCGTTTCGCGAAAGCGAAAGGTTGGCTGGCCCTTGGAGAATTCCCGCCAGTTTCCATTATCCTCCCGGCGAAACTCACCGCTGGCATGCTTCCACAAGCCGCCAGCAACCTCAGCGGGCTGGATCGTCGTGACCGGATCAAGCCGATGGATGGCGTCGAGGCGCGCACGGTCAACGTTGCGGCCGAGTTGGCGTAAATCACTATCCGCGCGGATGGGATTGAGTGCGCGATCAAGATCGCGCCCCGCTTGGCCGATCGACTCGGCGAACCCATCGAAGAGTTGACCATACGACACCGAGCAAGCTGGCAGAAGGACCGCGAAGGTCAGGGCACAACGGATAACCTGGTTGCGGATCATACTTGATTCTCCTTGCTGGAACGGCGTGCTGAGAATTCGCCCCGATTGACGACTATTTCCAAGAAGCGAAACTAGTGGTCGAAACCGGACAGCCGACGCCGGGCTTAGGAGACTTTGCCCAATGTCCCACGAGGACCTCGACACGCTCTTCCTGCACGATGTTTATCGCCGGCTGCTGGCCGGCGAGCAGAACGCCCGAGAGGATCTGCTCCGGCGGGCTGAAGGACGGCTCAACCGCCTCGCACATGCAATGCTCCAGCGGTTCCCCCAGGTGCGCCGCTGGGAAGAAACGGGGGACGTGCTGCAGGCGGCTCTCCTGAAGCTCGTGCGAGCATTGGATCATGTACAGCCGCCAACGACGCGCCAGTTCGTCGGCCTGGCCGCCGAGCAGTTGCGACGGGTTCTGATCGATCTCGCCCGGCACTATCAGGGGGCCGAGGGGCTCGGCGCTCACCATGCCAGCGCCGTCCTGGCGAGCAGCGATCGATCCGAGGGACCGGGTCTGGAGGCGGCCGAGACGCACGAGCCTCCGCGCGAGGAACTTGAGGCCTGGTGCGCCTTTCATGAGGCAGTTGAGCGACTGCCAGTGAAAGAGCGCGAAGTGTTCAGTCTCGCCTATTACCACGGCTGGAATCAGTCGGCGATCGCCGAACTCTTGCAGGTCAGCGAGCGGACGGTGCGGCGGTTCTGGCGAGCGGCGTGCGAGCAGTTGCGCGAGCAATTGGAAGGGCAGTTGCCTGTGGATTCGTGAGGCCACGCTGCGGTCGTACCTGGCATCCGGACCTATTTCTTCTCGGTGTCGACGGTCGTGAGGGGAATCCACCTGGCCCCGACAATCTTGCCGTGGTGGTTGTTCCCCGAAACGTCGGGGAGCACTTCCCCAGAGCGTGTTTCGAAGCTGTAAAGCGCGATGGTCTGCGGATCGGGCTCTAGTCTGCGGACCGGCGCAAAATCGCCCATATAGCGGGCAGCCTTGGAAATGCGGACGGCGTGAATCCTTCCTGGTAAGTTACGGAAGGTAGTGCCTTCCTTCGTCAGCGAAGCGCCGAGCGTGAATCCATCGCCGAGATGCTCATCGGCGGGATGTGGCGGAAAATTGTTGCTATCGGCAGCCGGTTTGCCGTCCGCGTACAGACTGACCTGATCCTTCCCACACACCATCGCCAG
>JBFWYF010000587.1:0-5187 GCA_050186685.1 Pirellulaceae bacterium | reverse complement strand
ACCCTTGTCAGCTCCAAATTTCAGGCAATCAGTTTGCATTGGGTGAAGAGGAAAAGCAAAGTGCATGCCAGCGAAAAGTTCGCTGAGACGGAGCGTTGTAAAATCTGTGATAGTAATCATTTATAGATCACCGCCGTCGTGCGCCAGAAATCAGCGGCCGCTGCCAGCTTGTGGAAGCTGCCATTTTGGCATTCTCTCCTTCCGAAGAACGGGGCGCGGCAAATTGACACTTGCGCCGGTGCCAGCTAAAAGAACAACTCGCCGCCCCCCCAAGGCGACTCGACGGCAAGTGTAACGGCCATTAAGGGATACGAGCCTGCTCATGAGCAAAAAGAAATCTGTCGGCAAGTCCGACACTCGCTCGCTCGCTGCCCCACCGCAGCAGCTTGCCAAAGCGCTCGACAAGATCGACCGCGAGCTTGTCCGGCTGCTCAACGAACACGCCCGCACCATCCAGCGGCTCGGCAAGTCTCCCGAACACCCCCCCGGCACCATCGCCGAGTCCATTGCTGCGGCCCATCGGTTGGACAAACTGATGGAAACGAATCGCGGGCCGCTCGGCGTCAGTGCGCTGCGGATGATCTTTCGCGACCTGGAAAGCTGCTCGCGGGCGCTCATCCACACAGTCCGTGTTGTATATCTCGGTCCTAAATACAGTTATAGCTATCAGGCAGCCGTCGACCGCTTCGGGGAAGCGGCCGAACTGGCGCCCGTGGCCACCATTTCTGCCGTCTTCGAAGAACTGAACCGCAAACAGGCCGACTTTGGCGTCGTCCCCCTCGAGAACTCGACCGACGGGCGTGTGGCGGACACCTTGACCATGTTTGCCAAATTGCCGGCACGTATCTGTGGCGAGGTCCAGCTCCGTATCCGGCATAATCTGCTTGCCAAATGCCCCCGGGATCAGATTCAGGAAGTTTACAGCAAGACGCAGGCACTATCCCAATGCCGCGACTGGATTTCCAAACATCTTCCCTGGGCGCGGACGGTGGAAATGACCAGCACGGCCGCTGCGGCTCAGGTAGCCACGAGCAAGACGGGGGCTGCCGCAGTCGCCAGCCTCGCTGCCGCGGCCGCCTATGGACTCGACATCCTCGCCACGGATATCGAGGACAACAAGAACAACGTCACGCGGTTTGCAATTATTGGCGGTGAGCAGCCCGGACGTACAGGGCAAGACAAAACGGCGCTCATGTTTGAGATTCCCCACCGCCCCGGTTCGCTGGCCGATGTGATGGCCGTTTTCAAGCGCGGGCGATTGAACCTGACGTGGATCGAGTCGTTCCCGTTGCGGGACGCACCGAGCGAATACCTCTTCTTTGTGGAGCTCGAAGGACACCAGGCCGACGCGAAGGTGCGCAAGGCGCTCGAGGCCCTGCGGCGCCGTACGGCTCGGCTGGAAGTCTTTGGGTCATACGCCAAGGCCTCGGCCGCCGAATAGGTCGCGGACCCGTCCGCCGGGTGACCCCGCCAGTCGAGAGGAGTGTTTGACGGCCAGCGGCCGCACAGCTTACGATGGACGGTCCTAACGATCCACCGACCCGCCTCCTGGGACCCACTCCATGGCATGCCTCCGTGTCCCACTGATCGCCTGGTTAGGGCTTCTGCTGCTTCCCTCCGTGTGGCTGCATGCCGCGGACGTCGCGGACGAAGTGCGTTTCTTCGAGGAGAAGGTGCGACCCATTCTGGCGGCCAAATGCCAGAGATGTCATGGGGAATCGAAGCAGCAGGGGGGGCTGCGGTTGGATTCACGCCAGGCGCTATTGGCCGGCGGGGACTCCGGTGCGGCCGTCGAGCCCGGTGATCCGGCCGCCAGTCTGCTGATCGATGCGATCAATTTCGCCTCGTTCGAAATGCCGCCGGAGGGAAAGTTAGCCGACGACGAAATTGCGGTGCTGACGGCGTGGGTCGCTCGGGGCGCGGCGTGGCCGGAAGCCAAGGGGGAAGTGCGCGAGAAGGGATACCAGATCTCCGACGAGGACCGCGCCTGGTGGGCTTTCCGGCCGCTCGGCGACGTCGTCGTACCCGAGGTGCAAGACTCGAGCTGGGCCCAGGGCGAGATTGATCGGTTCGTGTTGACTCGGCTGACGGAGGCAGGGTTGCGGCCGAGCAGGCGGGCGGACCGGGCGACCCTGATCCGGCGGCTGTATTTCGATCTCGTCGGTCTGCCACCCACGCCAGAGGAAGTGGATGCGTTTCTTCATGACGAAGCGCCGGATGCGTATGAGCGCCTCGTAGACCGGTTGCTCGACAGCGAGCGATACGGAGAGAAATGGGCCCGCCACTGGCTCGACCTGGTTCGATTTGCCGAGTCGGACGGATTCCGGCAGGACGCGTTCCGTCCCCAGGCCTGGCGCTATCGCGACTATGTCGTGCGGTCGTTCAACCAGGATAAGCCCTATGACCAGTTTATCCGCGAACAGCTGGCCGGCGACGAGTTGCCCGAGATCACGCTGGATGCGCTCGCAGCCACGTCCTATCTGAGGCATTGGACGTACGAATACAACCAGCGGGATGTCCGGACGCAGTGGAACAACATCCTGAATGACGTGACGGACGTGACTGCGGAAGTGTTCCTGGGGCTGAGCGTCGGATGTGCTCGTTGTCACGACCACAAATTCGACCCGATTCCTCGGAAAGACTACTATCGGCTGCAGGCCTTTTTTGCGCCGCTGTTGCCGCGGGACGACATTCCGTTCCTGGCGGGGCCAGAACGGAATCGGTACGAAACGGAGCTGGAGGCGTGGGAACAGCAGGCCAGCGGGATTCGGCGGGAGATGGCCCAATTGGAAGAGTCGCTGCGCGAGCGCGCCGCCGACGTAGCCATCAACAAGTTTCCACCGGACATCCGACCCATGATCCGCAAGCCGCCGAGCGAGCGGACGCCGTTCGAGCACCAGCTGGCCGAACTCGCGGGGCGACAGATCATCGAGGAGCTCGCGAAGTTGGACGCCGGTGCCAAGCTGAAGGGAGCCGAGCTGGAACGCTGGAAAGCGCTCAAACAACAACTCACCGAGCTGGAGAAGCAGCGGCCGGCCACGCCACCCTTCGCTTTTACGGTCACCGATGTGGGCCCGGAAGGGCCCCATCCCGCGATCCCCAGTGATCGGTCGCAGCAGCCGATTCCGCCCGGTTTTCTTTCAGTACTGGATCCCGGCGAGGCCAAGATCACTCCGATATCGAGTCATTCCACCGGCCGGCGCACGGCGCTGGCCGAGTGGATTGCCAGTCCACACAATCCGCTCACGCCGCGCGTGCTCGTCAACCGCGTCTGGCAGTACCACTTCGGTCAAGGCATTGTGCCGACGTCCAGCGACTTCGGGCACATGGGCGATGCGCCGACGCATCCGGAGCTGCTCGATTGGTTAGCCAAGTGGTACGTCGATCAAGGATGGCGGCTGAAGCCTCTGCATCGGCTGATTGTGAGAAGCTCGGCGTATCGCCAGTCGTCGCTGGTACCTCCGCGGGCCGACGGGGATGGCATTACCGACGCGACGCAAGGGGACCCCGGTCTCCTCGGCGCGAGCCTCGATCCGCTGATGGTGGATCCCGAGAATAAGCTGCTGTGGCATATGCCCGTTCGCCGGCTGGATGCGGAGCAGATCCGCGACGCCTCGCTGGCGGTGTCGGGGGAGCTGGATGAAACGCGCGGGGGGCCCAGTGTCGAGGCGAGCAAGCCTCGCCGCACGATCTATACCAAAGTAATTCGCAACACGCGCGATCCGCTGTTGGACGTGTTTGACGCTCCCGACAATTTCAACAGCACCTCGAGCCGCAATGTCACGACGACGCCCACGCAAGCGCTGTTGATGATCAACGGGCCCTGGATGCTGCAGCGAGCTCAGTCGCTGGCGCTGCGCTTGCATCGCGAGTGTGGTCAGGATCCGCGCGAGCGGATCGAGCGGGCCTTCCGGCTGGCCATCGGGCGGGATCCCGATTCCACCGAACTGGCGGCGGCGACCGAGTTTCTCGGACGCGAGTACGACGGGGCGGCGGCGCCCGTGCCTGCGAGTGCGGCGTTCGCACCGTTCCCGGGTGGGGGCACGGCACTGGACATCGCCGGCCGCGGCGAACGGTCCTCGCTGGTGGCGGCGCCGGACAGCCCCTCGTTACCCTCCGGCGACTTCACCGTCGAAGCGTTCGTGCTCCTGCGATCGCTCTACGATGATGCCGCCGTACGCACGATCGCTTCTCAGTGGGACAGCGATTCGCACCATCCCGGCTGGTCGCTCGGCGTCACCAGCACACAGTCGCGCTTCGAGCCGCGTAATTTGATCCTGCAACTGGTAGGCGGTACCAAGGACGGTCCCTTGTACGAAGTAGTCGCCTCAAATCTGCGGCTCGAGTTAAATCGACCGTATTACGTCGCGGTCAGCGTCCGCATCGCGGACACGACTACCAAGGGTGTGACCTTCTACGTGCGCGACCTGTCCCAACCCGCTGCGGCAGTCCAGTCGGCTCGGGTGTCCCATAAGGTCATCCAGGGGTATCGCTCGCCCTTGCCGCTGGTGGTGGGAGGCCGGGCAGGCAACGAACGCCATCGCTGGGATGGATTGATCGATGAATTGCGGATCAGCACGGAATCGCTGTCGGTGGAGCAGTTACGGATCGCTGGCGAGCACACGCTTGAATCGACGGCTGCTCATTGGCAGTTCGAACCGGGTAGCGGCTCGCTCCACGACACGACGGCCCGCAGTAACCACCTGACCCAATTAACCGACTCGTCGCCTGTGGTACCGGTTGCCTCCGGATTGCTCGATTTTTGCCACGTGCTCTTGAACTCCAACGAATTCCTGTACCTCGACTGATTGGTGTCTGGATCCCTTGCAGGTTCGCTGAGTCTGGCCCGTGTTGCGGTCGGACGGCGAACTTCTAACTTGCCGTGAGGTACTTGCCATGGCACTCGCCTCCTTTCCCGTTCGGGTCGATCGATCAGGTGATATCTCGCGGCGGGACATGCTGCTGTCCGCAGGCGGCGGCTTTGGTGCTTTGGCCTTGTCGTACTTGTTGGGACGCGACGCAGCGGGGGCCGCGGCGAGCGAACCGGTTCGCCCCCTTCCGCACCATCCGCCAACGGCGCAGAGCATTATTTTCCTGTTCATGGAGGGTGGGCCCAGCCACATCGACCTGTTCGATCCGAAGCCGAAGTTGAACAAACTGGCCGGTCAGCGCTTGCCCGAAAGCTTC
>JBFWYF010000586.1:0-5190 GCA_050186685.1 Pirellulaceae bacterium | reverse complement strand
CAGCATGCCCATGAGCACGGCGTCGTCCATCGCGATCTCAAGCCCGGCAATATCCTGATGGACCAGCGCGGTCGTCCGCATATCGTCGATTTTGGCCTGGCCAAACGGGAATCCGGCGAAGTGACGATGACGGTCGATGGACAGATCCTGGGGACACCGGCCTATATGTCGCCGGAACAGGCGCGTGGAAAATCGCATGAGGCCAATGCGGCCAGCGATGTCTATTCGCTAGGCGTCGTTCTGTACGAGCTCTTGACCGGCGAACTGCCGTTCCGCGGTGAAAAGCGGATGCTGATCGTGCAGATTCTGAACGACGAACCGCCTCAACCTCGCAAGCTGAACAGCCGTGTGTCGCGCGACTTGCAGACCATCTGCCTCAAGTGTCTCGAAAAGGACTCCGTGCGGCGATACGCGTCCGCCCAGGCACTCGCCGAGGAACTGCATTGCGTCTTGCGAGGTGAGCCCATCAAGGCCCGGCCTGTGGGGCCCGTAGAACGACTCTGGCGATGGTGTAAACGGCAGCCCGTCGTGGCATCGCTGGCCGCTGCCTTCCTGTTCTCGCTGACATCAGGGGCCATCGTGTCGGCCTACTTCGCCTGGAGCGAGTCCATCCAGCGTGGACGAGCGGAAGCGGGCAAGCGAATTGCCGACGAGCGGCTGGAACTCGCCAATCAGGCTGTATCCGAAATGCTGACGGAAGTCGGAGCGGAAACGCTCAAGAACGTCCCCCAGATGGAAAGCGTCCGCGCCGCCCTGCTCGACAAGGCGCTCTCGCTCTATCTGAATATCGGCGCCACGAGCGGTGCGCGCGATGAAACGAGTCGCCATGAAACGGCTCTGGCAAACTTTCACGTCGGGGAAATTCGACGCAAGCTTGGCAACGGAGTGGATTCGGAACAAGCCTACCAGAGGGCGATCGCACAATTCGCCGAGCTTTCCCGCGACTTTCCCGACAACTCCCGCTATCAACAGGAGCTCGCGCTCAGTCATCTATGGCTTGGCGAGCTGCTACGTGAAATGCATGGGGTGAATCGCGCTGACGAAGCAGAACAGAATTACGACGCGGCGATCAATGTCCTAAGCGAGTTGGCCGCCAATGCCTCGGAACCGTCACGGCGCCAGTACCAGATCGACCTCGCACGTTCCCACATGAACCGCGGTATCGTCCGAAAGGACCGCGGTCTGAACGCGAAAATCAACGAGCGACGCGCCGAAGCGGAACGGAGCTTCCAGCACGCGAAAGCCGACTACGAGCGATCGGAATCGATTCTCACGCAGTTGCTGACCGGAATTTCGACCGACCCGACGCTACGCCAAGAGTGCCGAGTTCTGCTGGCCAAGACGCATCTCAATCGCGGCGTCTTGCTCAAGTCGCAACTCGACAAGGAAAACCCGGTGCAGCAGGACTTGGAGGCATCCAAGCAAGCGTATCTCCAAGCCATCGAAGAAATGAGCTCCGTCATTGCCGAACTCCGCAGCCGGGGTGAAGAGGGAATCGCCGAGTACCAGCTGGACCTCGCGAAATACCACAACAACCTCGCCAATCTGTTCATGGACTATGGCTCCGTTACCCGCTCCGCCGAAGCCGCCGAATCCAACGCCGAAGCATTGCGGCTGGCCAGAGAGCTAAACGTGGGAACACCCGACGTACGATTGGAACTCGCGAATTTCCATCACACGAGGGCCGTGTTTCTCGATTCGGCTAACGAGCCTGGGCAAGCCGTCCAGGAATGGGAACAGGCCGCCGACGTGCTCGCATCCGTTTGGCGGCAGAGCCCCGACGACGGCGACTTGACGGAACGCCTCGGCAGACAACTCTGTAATATTTGCTTCTTCTATCAGAAATTGGGAGAGCATTCGAAGGCGATCCAGACCATTGATCGGCTCCTGGCCCTGACATGCCGCCCGTCGCGCTTCGAGGTCGCCGCAAAGTACATGGAATCGGGTCGGGATGCCGTCAAGGATTACGACCCAGCGCTGGCCAGTATCTACCAAGATCGGGCTCACCTGATTCGGAAGAAAGCCCAGCAAACACCGTAACAACGCTCGCGAAGTGCTCACCTTGCCCCTTTCCCGGAGTACCAGGAGAGGAGACGGACAGAACCACTTCGCAGTCAATCAGGTGGGTTGTCTGACCGAGCCTAGTAGCGATACGAGTACTCGACGCGCAGCATGTTCTGATACCACTGGTCGCTCGTCAGAGCGTGCCCGTACCCGACGTACAGGGTATCCGTGGAGGTACTCAGACGAATTCCTACCTTGATATTGACGATCGTATCGCCGCGGGCGCTGGCGTACTCCTCGAGAAAATTGGGGTTTAACACGCCAGGCGGGTTTTCGATGGGCTCGAAAGGCGTGAGCGTTCTCTCCTTGAGTCCGTCCAGAATCGTCCAGCCCACCAGTTCGGTCACCAGCGTCGTGACAATCGGATGGTCAACGTTGGGGGAATCCGAAAGATCGTACCCGGCTCCTAGTCCATAGCGCAAGATGGTGCCCGAGTAACTGCGAATAGTTCCGCCCGGTCCGCCCAACGCCGCGGATAAGGGGAATTCCTCCTTATTGGCGTCGATCGGAATCCAGGCACGCACTTCGCCGAAGACGCTCAGCCGGTCCGTGTCGCGCTGGAACAAAAGGGCTGGCTCCAACGACGGGTGGGCCGTGCCCAGCCCCTTGTCGCCGTCTCCGGTCGGCGCAAAGGCCCGCAGCTGAAACGTCAACCACTGGCCGGGTCCCTCAATCAACGCGTGCTTGATGCCGACTCGAATGTCGCTCAGCCCTGCCGTGTTGTCGTTCGCCACGGGATTGATAAACCGCACGGGAAATTCGACAAATGCCGATGTGCCGACGGTCCAGACATATTCGAGGCTTGCCTCCAACTCCTGGTAATCGACGCTCGATTCCGGCTGGGGTGGTCCGGGCGCGCCGGGGAAACAGCCGCAGGTCGGATAGAAGAATTCAGCCCGATCCGCGAACGGGTTGTCATACGCGGAATCAAACCGGAACCGAACACGATTCCGGACGACCGCGTTGTCGATATAACCTGCGTCCGAATCCTCGAGGCTCAACTCCTGCCCTCGGACCGTTCGAGCGGCCGTGTGGACCCACACGGCGAGCAAACTGACGCAGAGGCAGACGACGAAGGGAAAGTGGCTCCATCGCCGCTCCAGCACCCACGGTTCGCTGTTTCGATTGGCTCGTTGATCCACGGCGAAGCCTCCCTGGGTAACCCCAGGGTAGCCTATCGGTTGGCAAACTCTGCCGACTTTATCGATCATCGGGCAAGTTATGGATTTAACTTGCCGGATTCGAAGAGAATTGGCTCACGCTCTCCGCAGCGGGCTGCCGCGCCACATCCGCGCCCCCGTGGGGGGCTTCCTCGGTCGGGAAATGGGGAGGCTGCAGGTCGCGGTTGCGACGAGGTCCATACTTGTGACCTAAGGGGCGCTGCGGGTGCTACCTTCGATCTCTACCCCTGCAAAGCGGCCGTAGATTCCTGCGCCCCACGTCACATCGCCCCAAGTCTTTTCCTCCCCCGCGACCAACGAATCGGTAAAAAGACCCTCCAAGCTGGATCGTGCAAGCTCGCGGCCATCCTGTGAAATCCGCATTTTGCCGTTTCCTATCGTGAATTCCAGGGTCGTCGAGCCAGCGGTCCACGCGGTCGGTGCGCTCAAATGTCCCGGCATCGTCAACCGGTATACCTTTCCGTAGCTCCGCCACCGGTCCGGTGCCAGAAAGGGAAACTGGGCCGCATCCCATTCATGCGGCGACTTGGCCGATGTCGACACGAACAGGTCCGAACCATTCGCGACCAGGCTCGTGACGCGTTGTCCCCATAAATTCCCTACCGCATGCCCTCGGTTCTCGACGTCGTAGGGATGCACGACAGCTTCCGAAAGCTCGGGGTGGTCGAACATTCGCTGCATGAACGACCAAGTCTGGCTTCCCGGGTTGTAGCGCCACAGCTCGCCCCAAGGCCAGACACCGACCAGCACCTCGCCGCCGTAGATCACGCTCGTCTGCGCTTCGCGGGCGCTGCCCGACACGCCTGGCAGCTTCGGCGGCCAACCCGCCCGATCGATAATCCGCTTTCCGTCGTACGCGAAGATGCGACCGGTGGGGTACTGACCCATCAGCAACCGGTCCTGGAACGCCATCGTCGAATAGAGCTGGTAACTCACTCCCAGTTGCGGTGCTCGCAAGGTTTGCCAGGCTCCCGCCTCGAAGACATAGAAGCCGCCGATGTTCGATCCGGTCACAATCTGCCCGTCCAGCTGTCCCCACGCAATGGTCGTCTCGCCGACGATGGGTAAGGTAAGTGTCACGGCGCGGCTCAGGTCCACCTGGGATTCCGCTGGTGTCCAAGGGCAGGCGTACAGTCGGCTGAAGCCGTCTTTGTCGTTGACATAAGGACGATAGGGACCGTTGCCGCGTTGCACGTGGTAGAAGCACAAATGCCCGTGGGCATAGTAGAACAGCTGGTAGCTGCCGCGGGCCGGCGGGGCCAGGACGAGCTTACCGTTGTAGTGGACGCGGCTATCGCCCAACACGAGTTCGCCGTCGCCGACGCGCAGGGTCTCGTCGGTGCCTCCGACGCTCGCCGCCTCGCGCCACGCCTCCAACGCCGGGTCCCACGCCTTGATGCCGCCGTAGGTGGAATACACGGTCCCGTCCCGACCGAAGAGGTAGGTGCCGCATAAGTCGTTCGGGCGGGGCAATGGTTTCACAGAAAAAGACCGCGCCTCCCGATTCGGCCGCACGAAAAACTGGACGGCATGCCGGTCCCCTCGATAACGCGTGTTGTACAGGTTAGGAAAGCCGGCTCCGACCGTGTAGGAACCGTCGCGGCTGGTCACCTCGAACAACGACCCAAAGCTCTGTCCGCGATCCTCGCCCCGATCGATCCGCACTGAAAAAGTAGTCGCCAAAGCCGCCGCGGCATCGGCCAGCTGGCCTGGAGTGACGGGCTCGAGCAACTCGGCAATGGCGAATTTCTGAAACACGAGGTGCGACTGGCTTCCCTCGTAGACGAGCCCCACGTGATCCTGATCGACTTGTGTCAGGCTCGGATAGCCGGCTCCTCGCCCCTCGTCGAGCAACCGATGGTGAGATGCCGGCCATGTCTCCCCGTCGTCGAAACTGATCTGGATCGTATGGTGGGTCCGTCCGGACTGCGTATGGGGGTTGGCA
>JBFWYF010000585.1:0-5192 GCA_050186685.1 Pirellulaceae bacterium | reverse complement strand
GGCCGTATCGACTTTCCACACGAGTTTTCCGGTCACCGCGTGGATGCAGTGCAGCATTCCCTCGACGCCGTAGGTATACACCCGGTCTTCGTCGATGACGGGCGATGCGCGGGGGCCGTTGTTATAGCCCAGCAGATCCTCGTACGCGGACGGGTACTCGAAACGCCAAACCTCTTCCCCGGTTTCGGCATGCATGCAAGTGAGGCGGGCCATCCCCGCGTTGCGACGAACGTCGTGGCGGTCGAATTGGTAATAGCGCCCCTTGGCGACGCTGCCGATGCCGTATCCGGTGCCGGCGGGCTTTTTCCACACGACGCGGGGGCCGCCGGGAGGCCAAGGGCTCACCAGCCCTGACTCACGCGACTTGCTGTCCGCCGTCGGCCCCAGAAAGCTGGGCCAGTCCTCGCCTTGTTGGCGTGTCGCGAGACTCGTCACCGATTCCGCGTCAGCGGGAGTCGCCTGCACGGCCGCTGCCGACCCAGCCAGATCGCAGCCTGTGCCAAGGCAGGTTGCCACCACCAGCCAGCAAAACGTTCGCATGGATTCGTCCTCGTCTGCAATGTCTGGAGTACCCGACCGGCCATTGCCACTCTGGTCGCCCTAAGCGGGCCGCGGCGGAATGCGCCCCAGCTACGGGCGGCGCGGTCGCGGAAAGGCCGCAGACCGCTTAGACTCCGGATTCGGCGCTACAAGACAACCGGCCGCGTCCGTAATATACAAATACCGTCGTCCCATTTCAGCACACGGCTCCGCGGTTGGGCGGCAAGAGAAGGCCAGCATGATCCCGATCAACGCCCAGCTTACAATCCCGGACGGCGAGTTGCAGTTCACGTTTTCGCGGAGCAGCGGGCCGGGGGGCCAGAACGTCAACAAGGTCAACTCCAAGGCCACCTTGCACTGGAACGTCGTGCAGTCACCCTCCTTGACCGACCTGGCCCGGCAGAAAATCGTGGCCCGCTACGGACATCGCGTCACGCGGGAGGGGTTTCTGGTGGTTGTCAGCCAGTCGTTCCGGGATCAGCCGCAGAATATTGCCGCCTGCGAGGAGAAGTTGGCCGAAATGATCCGGGAGGCCTTACGACCGCGTAAAGTGCGCCGGCCAACGAAGCCCACGCGCGGATCTCGCATCCGGCGTTTGGAATCGAAGCGGCACCAATCGAGCAAAAAGCAGCAGCGTCGCGACCAGCAGGATTAAACGAGGTCTGAAATCTCCCTGCCAAGATCCATCTCCCGCGGACGAATACCTTGGACAGTGGTCCGAAACGCGTTGCGTGGGGAGCGAACCGATGTTTGGAAAGCCGGAGTGGTTTCGTGAACGGGCATCAGGCTGGGGCGTGCGGCCCATCCGCTGGCACGGTTGGCTGTACGGTGCGGGGTGGATCGGTGCGATCGCCGCACCCTTTGTCCTGCTGGTGGCGCGTCATCAGGCCCCCGAGGCATTGATCTGGCTGGTCGCGTCGCTGGGCCTGTTCTCGTGGGACGTGGCCGCGCTGCGACGCGCCGTCCGGAGCACCCCGGGCCGCGAAGTCCTGTACATCGGGGACGACGGAGAGTGCGGTTCAGTCTCGCCGGTTCATACGCGAAAATGAGCCAGGAGGCGGTCGGCGAGGTCGGTCGTCTCGGCATCGATGTTGTCAGTTGTGGCGGCCAGATGGCTGCGGATTCGGCGTGCCGCGCTGTGGAGGTAGTACCGGCCTGAGGCCAGTTCGAACTTTTCCTGAGGGTGTTCGGCCCGGCGCGATTTGAGCGTTGCGTCGAGGCGGCGGAGTACGCAACCGCTGACGTAGAGTTCGATGGCGGCATCGGCGAGGCGACCGAGCTGGTATTGCCGATCGAAGATTTCCCGCTGGTAAGTTCGCAACGCTCGTTCGACGTGCCTGCCGAAGACGGCCACCAGTTGCGCAAAATCGGCACCGTCCCGTTCCAGTTCGGGACTGCTGAGGTCGATGGCGGGAGGGACGAGCCACGAACCGATTTTGCGCTGCGTGAAGTTCGCGAGACGGCCGAGCCGCCCCACGGGCATCTTGATCGCATTCAGGATCGCCTCCAGTTCGAGTCCGACGTCGCGCATACCGACCAGAGCCGAGAACACGCGCAGCACGTCGTTTGCGCCCTCTCCGATGAGATTAATGCGTGCGTCGCGCATCAGGCGCTCGAAGGGCTCGTCCGTGAAATAGGCTTTGCCTCCATAGATCTGGATCGTGTCGTGCACGATCTGCCACAGCACGTCGGTGGCAAAGACTTTCAGCATGGCCGTTTCGAGCATGAAGTCTTCGATGCCGGCGTCGATCAATGCCGCAGTTTGATACGTGCACGCCTCCATGGCATAAGCGCCGGCTTGCATCGCGGCGAGTTTGTGCTTGACCAGTTCGAAGGCCCCCAGGGCACGGCCGAACTGGACGCGCCGGTTGGCGTGACCGGCTGCCCGGGCAACGCAGAATTTTGCGGCACCCGTGCAACTCGCGCCGAATGTGGTACGACCGAAGTCCAGCACCGTCAGCGCGACGCGCAGACCTTTGCCCAGTTGCCCCAGCACATGCTCGCGCGGCACGAACATGTCGCGAAACGCCAGGCGGCTCGTCGCGGTGCCCCGCACGCCGCACTTTTCCATGCGTTTTTCCAGGATTTCAAAGCCGGGCATGTCGGGCGTGACAATAAAGGCGGAAATCTTGCTCGAACCGTTTCCCTCGACGGGTGTGCGAGCCATCACCGTCAGCACCTGGGCGATGCCTCCGTTGGTGATCCAGCGTTTCTCGCCGTTCAGCACAAACCCACGCTGTTCGGCAGTGGGAATGGCCGTGGTCTGCACGTTGGCGGCATCGCTGCCCGCCTCGGGCTCGGTCAATGCAAACGCACTGATCCATTCCCCCGTGGCCAGACGGGGTAGCCATTTCTGCTGCTGCTCCGGCGTGCCAAACAACACAAGCGCACGCGGACCGATGGAGTGGTGAGCATTGACGAACAGCGCCGTGCTGGCGCAATGCCCTCCCAGCGTCTCCAACAGCCGGCAGTAGTTGACCTGGCTCATACCCAAACCGCCACACGACTCGGGCAGGCACGCGCCCAACACGCCGAGCTGTCCCAGGCCACGGACCACCGAATCCGGGATTTCCGCCTCGCGGTCGATCCGCACCGGATCAATGTGCTCACGGCAAAAAGACCGCAACTCCGTCAAGTGCCGCACAATCGACGCGTCCGGTGCCAACGGATACGGGGGCAGTTCTTCGAGGCGATGTTCGCCCCAGAAAAGCCCTTTCGCCGGGCTGGCCCTTTCCAGTCGATCTCCCAACAATTCTTCCGCTTCCGCGACCTGTTGCTCTTGTTGCGACACCGGCATGCACCTCTGTGGGGTCTGACGTACCTTTTCATCATACGGGTTTCGGACCGTTTCGCCGAATACCGTTTCGGAATCCGCATGGGTATAATCCACCGCGGGGCAGCGACTTTTTCCGGGCGTGCCTTTGCCGCGAGATCGATACCTGCTGCGTGGGATGATCTCCGCCCCGTGGGCGGTTGCGAGAGAATTGCAGACACGAGGAAACGAATCGATGTCCGACGCGGAACATATCGACGACGTGCTTCGCGGATGGCCGTACGATCCCAACACCCTGAGCGTGCGTCTGGTGAATGGGAGCGATGGACGCGACATCCTGCAAATGCGCATCGATATGGGCATCCTCCAGCTCGAGTTGCACGGGCGCCCTGACGGAAATCGTCCCCAAGGCTGCGAGACGTTTTACGATTTCCTGCTGGGAGAACTCGCCCGTCACGGCGACGAATTCGTGATGGACGAGGATCAATGCAATGAAGTCGACCGTGAGTTCGTCCAGTTCTACCATCGGCGCATCTGCTGGTTGCGCCTGCAGAGCTACCGTCGTGCAGTGGCGGACGCCGACCACACGCTGGCTTTGATGGATTTCTGCAAGAAGCATTCTCCCGATGACCAGTGGACTATCTCGCACGAGCAGTATCGTCCGTTCGTGATGTTCCACCGTACCCAGGCCCTGGCCCTCGCGGAACTCGAGGAAAAGAACGCCGAAGCTGCCGTGGAGACCATCAATCGCGGCCTGGACCGGATGCGAGACGTCTTTGTCGAGTACGAAGCCGAGGAGCAGTTCGACGAAGATGAGCTTGTCCTGCGCTTGAAGGAATTGCGCGAAACCCTGCGCAAGGAGTACGAGGTCGGCAAAACGCTCCGCGAACAGCTCGCCGATGCCGTCGCCTCGGAGCAGTACGAACTCGCTGCCAAGATCCGGGATGAATTGGCCCGCCGCGGTACTTAAGGGAGAAGTTTCCCGCAGAGAACGCAGGGAGGGATGTGCGCCAATGCCTTCTCTGCGATCCCTGCGTTCTCTGCGGGAAACTCCTCCCCTTCCGTTTTCCTCTCCGGCCGACCGGTAAACTTTTCAATCAGTTTGTAAATCTGTACACCATCCGTGTACAGGCCACGGGCCCTATCTCGTGCCCTCCAGGGCTTTTCTGTCGCTCGGCACGCTTCCACGGAGTTTGGTACGCCCCTTGCAATCTGTGGATTTCACACACGTGACGCGTGCGACAAAGGTTGAGGCGATTTACGGCATCGCAGAGTTCAGGCTGGTCGATTTTCCGGAACAAAGGAGTGAACCATGCTGGTCTTATCACGGAAGTGCCAGGAACAGATTCGGATTGGCGACTCGATCGTGATTTCGGTCGTCAAGATTGATGGGAATGTCGTTCGGCTAGGCATCGAGGCCCCGCGCGAAATCCGCGTGCGACGGGCGGAACTGGCTCCGCACGGGCCGGAACATGCCGAGCCGGCACCTCTGCAAGAGCGGCGCGAAGGGGAACGTCCCGAGACGAAACGGCCCGCGCCCCGGGGGGAACGCAACGAGGCCGCTGACCGGTGCCAGCCGCTGAGCGCCGTCCTTCGGCGCCGCATGGACGCTCTGCGCACCTTGACCGTCGTCGAAACGACGCACAGAGCTGAAGAGGTCCCGGAGTTGCGCCGTCCCAGTTCGCGCAGCGAATGGGAACGGCTGGACAGCACGCGGTGCCCTTCGCTGCCCGAACGGCTGAAAGAAAGCATTTGACGAGGGCGGGCGGGTGGCCAGGGTGGCCGGCCACCCGCAAGATCCTGGAGGTGGAAGGGAACGCGCTCTGCCGTGGTACTCTAGAATGAACTAGGCTTACCCTTCAGACGCCGTCCTCCGCTC
>JBFWYF010000584.1:0-5210 GCA_050186685.1 Pirellulaceae bacterium | reverse complement strand
GCGGCCCGAATGGACAATCGTTTCATGCCCCGCGGCCGCCAACAACTGCCAGAAGGCCTCATGATTTCGAATCGACAGCGGATCGATGATCGCCAGGTGCCCGTCAGCAGCCACCTGGATCAGGCATAACTCCGGACCGTAGGTGTCCTCGGAAACGAATTCCGTGTCGAACGCAATCACCTGGGCCTGGGTATGCGCCCTGCAAAAATCCTGAAGTTCTTGATCAGTAGTCAGATAGTCGTATTGCAAAATTCACCACACCGACCGCACGGAGTCCACGGACCTTGAGCCGCGAGAATCCTAGTGAAAGAGGGCAAGAAATTCCAGTGCGACCTTACCTCGACCGGGCCGCCCGATGTGCCTCGACAAGACGCCGATTCAGCCGTCCGACCACTTCGCCACTCAGCGGCTCGCAGCACGTGCCGCGAATCGTGATATAGCCCTCACACCAATGGCCGCACCGCACCCGCACGTCCCGGTGGTGCCATTCAGTTGCGGCCTCGGCGAGTCGCACAATCAAGGTCGTCGTCTGAGGACCACCGCTTTCTCCCCGCGCCGGCATGGGCAAGAGACTGGGCCCCTGTCCAAGAAAGAAACACTCGACCAGCTCGATCGGTACCCGGATCGGACGCAACCCGGTCAGGAAGACGGCTAACTCCCCATCCCGATAAGCGAGCCGCGGACGACGAGCCGCCCAGACCAGCCAGCCCAGAATCAGGCCCGCCAACCCGATCAGTACGATGCCCAACCAACGCCAGACGGGTGCCGGACTGCTCCACAGCATCCAGGTCCCCACACTCGCGATCAAGGTCGGCACCAGCCCCAGGGCGGCTGCTACGCGCCAGTTCGATTTCAGCCAGACTTCTTGAGCCACGTTCAATTGTGTCAGCTACTAGTCACCGGCACGCCAGCAACGTCCAACGACCGCACGAGCTGGCGGACAAGACTGGCCGAAACGGTACCCTTCCGCCCTCCTTCGCACGCCGCTCCCCGTACCGCGAGGACGTCCGGCTGGAAACCAAGCCCTCGAGACAACACGGCAGGCGTCAAGGAACCGGCCAGCGCAATGCTCATTCCCCTCTGTCGCGCTGCCCCGACCCACTCTCCAAGCTGCTCGTCGCCGACTTGTTCGAACAGATGCCCGGTCGACTTATCATAGGTGTCGACCAGCAACCAAGGGCAAGCCGCATTCCCAGCCTGCTCGATCACCTCCGCCGGGGCAGGCGCGCGGGCTCGCCGCCAGTCGGCATACACCACGGCCACCAGCGTCACCCCGGCGGGCAATCGCGAACGGAAGTTCCTCCACCGCATGCCCCAGTCCGACGTCGCGGCACATCCCGCCAAGCCCACCTTGGCCAGCTGAAATCCCCGCAAAGCGCGGCCAACTCGCTCCCAGGCCTCGCCCGCCGACTGTTCCAGTAACTCCCCGCACGCGGCACTCAGCATGATGGCCGGTTCCACTACCTGGCGAATGGCAGTCAGCTGCTCCGGAGCGGCGCACCCGAGAGGACCGTGGTCTGGCTCCTTGACGTCAATAATCGACGCGCCCCCTCGCATTGCCTCGCGGGCTTCTTCCGTGGTGCGAACGCTGACTAGCAACTGCGCCATGTTCCAGCTTTGCCCCACTCCGCGTCGAATCGTCCGAATTGCGAATTCGCCACACCAGGCGCTATGCAAAAACCGCGAGGTAGTTGCTCAGTCCCCGCTCACGGCACTCCGGGAGAGCCTAAGTACCCCACGAGACATCGTCAAGCGGACGGTGCTAGCAAATCCGCAATTGACAGGGAGAAAGGATATCGAGTACAAACCCCGCCGCTTTTCTCGCCCGCTGCCGGACTTTGCGTGCGGCCGGATAGGGCGTGTAGCCCCTTTCGCCAGAAAGGGGAGCGGCTTGTCCGTAGCCTCTTTCGCCGGAAAGGGGGGGCGGCAACAGACGCATGTAGGTGGCTCGTTCCGGTGCGGGAGCTCCCATGTCGGGAAGTTCAAATTCCAGTCCAAGCGACCTGTCGCGGCGCGAGCGGTGGACATCCGCGCTGCGGGAGTTCGCGCAGGACATCTGGCTGGGGATGAAGCATCGTCCGATCCGCACCGCCTCGATTCTGGGCACCGTCGTCGCTTCGGCGATCAGTCTCGGGATTGGGCTGCAACGCTTGACGCCTCCGGCGCTCAACCCCCACGATGTGATGGTAAGGCGGTTGGAGCAAGCGCTCGAGGAACTGGACGCTGGGCGATACGAATCGGCTCGGCGAGTGGCGGCCGACTTGCGGCTGCATCCGCTGCCCCCGGAAAGACAGGGCGTTCCACCCTATGTTCTGGGGCAGGTAATGCGGCACGATGCGCTGATGGGCGAGTGGCAGGAGCGGGAACGCCGATCGCTCCATCTGTTGGCGGCCCGCTATCTCGAAGAGACGCGTCGCGCCGGCTTTCCAGCGGGGCGCGAGTCCGAAGGAATGTGGGCATTATGCCGGTCGTTGCATGCATGCCGGCGGTTTGCCGAAGCGCTGCCCCACTTGCACGCCTTACTGAAACTGGAATCGGTCGATCCGGCGGAGGTCCACCGGCTCCTGGCCGACTGCTATCTGAACGATCGCAAACCCAACTTGGAAAAGGCGAGTGAACACATTCAGCGTTATCTCGAGCAGCCGTCGTTGCCTGCCGAGGACCGGGACGAAGCGCTGCTGACACAGGCACGAATCCTGTTTCAGTTGTCGCAGTGGGATGCCTGTCAACGTGTCATTGATCAATTGTCGCAAACATCCGGCGTCCATGGCGACGCCGTGCTCTTGGCGGCACGCCTGCAAATGCGCGAAGGGGATCGGCTGGCCGCGGATCCCGACCCAAAACAGCGCGCGACGGCCCACGAGAAGTATGCATCGGCACTCGACTTCATCGAGAAGGCGGCGCAGGAAAATGTCCGCGCGGACAGTTTTCGCCGGCAGCAGCAGTATCTGCTGGGTATCGTTTATCGCCGTATGGGCGATTACCTGGCGGCCGAAGACCAGCTGGCACGTACCGCGCGGTCCTACCTGGATTCTGTCGAAGGCATCGCGGCCGGCATCGAACACGCGGAACTACAACAGCTGCTGGGCAACGATGCCTCGGCCATCGACAGCTTCCGGCGCACGGTGCGCAAGGCCGTCGAGATTGGCAGCCATGGAGAACCGTGGCTGACGGACGACGAGATCCGGCGGCGTGTCGAGTCCGTGGTTGCCAAATACACGAAGGATGATCGCTTCACGGAAGCCATCGACCTGGCCGACGCCCTCTACGCGCTGTTCCCCGACGCGCGAACGGTGCAACTGCAAGCGGCCATTCACAAACAGACGGCTCAGCATCTGGCGGCACAGGCCGAGGAAAAGCCGATGGAGGCCGATGCACTGCTCGCCAAATCGCGGACGGAGTTGCGGCATGCGGGGCGACTGTTCGAGCAATTGGCGCGACTGCGATTTGCGAGCCGGGACTATGCGAATGACCTGTGGGAGAGCGGCGAGAATTACCTGGCGGGCCAGGACTACGACAGTGCGGCCCGCATGTATACGCGTTTTCTGAACAACGACACGCGCAACGCCCGACCCGCCGCGCTGGTGCGGCTCGGCGAGGTCGACATGGCCCGCAACGATCCGGTCAGTGCCCTGAAGTGGCTGGACGAGTGCATCGAATACTTTCCGAAGACGCCATTCGTCTATCGCGCCCGCTGGCTGGCGGCTCAGGCGAGTCTCGAACGCGGCGATGCGTTGCGGGCCAAGGACCTGCTAGCCATGAATCTGGACAGCGACGCCCTGACGCCGGCCAGCCACGAATGGCGCGAGTCGCTGTTCCTGATGGGACATACGATGTTTGAGGAAGGCATGCGGCACGAGGCACAGAGCCGTCTGAAGGGCGTGGATAGTACGATTGCGTCCGAGCGGCAGGCCGGGCTGGCCGAGCTGCGGCAGGGGGCCGCATCGTTCAACTAAAGCGTCCGTTTGCTTTCTGAAGCCGTCCAGCGCGAGCCCGCATCGCCCCACAGCGTCAAATCACGCTACATGGTCGCTCAATCGAAGCTGCAACTTGCCCGCTATGCCAAGAAGGAACTGCAGTCGACCTTGATCGAATCCACACGGGAGGCTTTGCGGGCGGACGGTGAGCGGCAGCTGACGGAGGGCGCCGAAGCACTCGCCGCGTTGAAGACTGAACTCATTGAAAAACAGGAGAAGGAGCCGCTGACGCCGGTCGAACAGCGGATTCTGCGGAATTGTTTTTTTGCCCAGGCCGATGCCCTGTTTGACCTGCAGCAGTACGAGAACGCGATCCAGGCCTATGCTTCCGCCACGAACCGGTACCAGCACGAACCGGAATCCCTGGAAGCCTATGTCCAGATCGCGAATTGCCATCGCAAGATGAGTCGCCCGGTCGATTCGCGGCGGACCCTGGAGCAGGCGAAGCTGATCTTGAACCGGATCCGGCCTGACGCGGACTTTCAGGCTACGACTCGGTACAGCCGGCAGGAATGGAGTGAACTGCTCAACTGGCTGACATCCTTATAGACCGACCGGCCTGGCCGCGCGAGGCCCAGCCGAGCTGGTCGGAATCGCACCGCAGAGCGGGCGATGACGGAATGCAGTATGGATACGGACATCCTCACGCAACTCGTTCACGCGAGACTGACGCTGCTCGTCGAGCTGCACGAGATTCTGGCGCGGCAAGCGGCGCTGATCGGTGCCGGCGACCTGACACGCCTGTTCTCGCTGCTGGCGATCAAGCAGCGCACACTGAACGAGCTGGTGAGCACCGATCGCAAGCTCGACCCGTTTCGGCAGCAGGATCCCGAACAGCGCGTGTGGCGATCTGCCGACGACCGCGCGCGTTGCCGCGCGATGGTCGAGCAATGCGAGCGTTTGCTGCAGGAAATAGCCCGAATGGAACGCCACGGCGAGGTAGAACTGGTCAGGCGGCGCGATCGCGTCGCCGCCACGCTGCAAGGCATGCACGGCGCGAAGCAGGCCTATCAGGCCTATGGAGAATCGGAAGCGCTGGCTGGCGGGCACTTCGATGTGAGCTGTGACACATGAATAATCAAACGACCCATCTTCGAATTGCACCGGGCACGTCGGAAGCGACCAGCGACCTGGAATTAGTCCTGGCTGCGTGGCATTCCGCTACGGAGCGGCTCCAGCGTACGCACGAAGTGCTGTGCGCCGAGGTCCGCCGGCTGACCGAGGAGTTGGAAG
>JBFWYF010000583.1:0-5211 GCA_050186685.1 Pirellulaceae bacterium | reverse complement strand
CGTCAACCGTCTACCAAGGCTGGGTGTCTGGCCAGGTACACACAGGGCTGTGTGTCTGGCTGGACATCGCGACGGTTGTGTGTCTGGCCTCGTACGGGGCGGGAACGAAAGGCTGTGTGTCTGCTCAGGAAGGCGCAGACTAATTGATGCGCTGATGGTTGCGTGTCTGGAAGGCATGGCTTGCATGCGGGCAAAGTGCGAAGGAGAATTGGCCCGTCCTTCCAGGCACTAGCCCCTCCCGGCCACCCCTCGCTCCCAGGAGCTACTTGCATGCTACGACTTGCTCACCGGCTCACCGCCCTCGGCCTGTTGGCCCTCACCCTGAGCTTGGCCGCCCCCGTCAGCAGCACTGCCCAGGAATTCGCCACCCCCCTCGCCCAACTCGATCTCCAAGATGGCGACACCGTTGTCTTCCTAGGCGATAGCATCACGCATCAATGCCTGTATACCCAGTACGTCGAAGACTACTACTTCACACGATTCCCGCAACGCAAGGTGCGCTTTCATAATGCCGGCGTCGGGGGCGCCCGAGCCCGTGACGCGTTGGATCGCTTCGAGCGAGATGTCGCCGCCTACAAACCCAAGTACGTCACGGTTCTGCTGGGCATGAACGACGGCTCCTATCAACCGTACGACGATCCGACATTTCGGACGTACAAGGCCGACATGACGGAGTTAATTGGAAAGATCCGAGCAATCGGCGCCGTGCCTGTATTGATGACTCCAACCATGTACGACTCACGCGCCGCCCGTCTCCGCGGCGGCAATACGGCCGCCAATCCAGCCCGTCTCGAACTTTACAACGCCACGCTCGCCTACTTCGGCGCGTGGCTGCGCGAGTATGCCGTGGAAAACGGCTGCGGCTTCGTCGACATGTACGGCCCCCTGAACCATGTCACTTTGCTCCAACGCAAGTCCGATCCCCGATTTACCCTGATCAAAGACGCCGTCCACCCTGACGCGCCCGGCCAAGTCGTCATGGCGTTCGCTCTCCTGGAAGACCTCGCTTCCCCACGGCTCGTCTCCAATCTCCGCGTCATGATGACAACGGAGAGCGAACCCCAAATCGTGGCCACGGGCGGGAGTGCTGCCCAGGCTAAAATCCTGCCAGGGGGCGGCATCGAATTCCAATGGACCGCGGATAGCCTACCCTGGGTTCTGCCCGAGGACGCAGCGCTCGGCTTCAAATTGTTGCGCGCCGGCCACCGCCTGAGCCGCGAAGCGCTCGAAGTCCACGGATTGCCCACCGGCCGTTATGAACTGACCATCGACGGCCAATCCGTTGGCATCTTCCCCACCGAACGCCTCGAAACCCACATCGAACTCCAGGAAAACACCAAGACGCCCCAATATCAGCAAGCTTTCCAGGTCGCCGCACTCAATAAACAGCGAAACGACACGGCGATTCGCCCCCTGCGTAATGAATGGTCGCGCATGCAGCAGTACTACCGCCTGAATCGGCAAGCTGCCAGCGATGCCAATAATACCGAATTTCTCAAGAAGCGCGACGACCAGGCTCGAGTCGTCGAAGGATTGGATGACCGCATCGCAGCACTGGAAAAGGCCGCGGCCGAACTCGAGGCCCAGATCCGCGCAGCCGCCCAGCCGAAAACACGTGTTTACCGGCTTACCCCCGTCGCCTCTTCCCAACCTCAGGATAAGTCCTAGCCACACGGCGATGAGACATCCCGAAATCTACTTATGATGTCGCACCGGGACCTGTTGCTCGTCTGCTGGGGGATGTGGTTCAGCTGCTTCGGCACCAGCCATATGCGGGGCGACGACACACTGAACGCCAAGGTACCAGATCGCAAATGGACCACATTGGAACGCATGTCGCCTGACCACCTCGCTCAGGCCCATGCCGATACCATTCAGATCCAGGCACAACGTCGCATGCTGCCGGAATTATCCGGCCGACATGACTTGCGCGCCATCCTGCATGCTCACGCCGAAGACTCAACCCACACGGGCGGAACTCGGGCGGAAATGCTCGCCGACGCTCGCCGGGCCGAAGTATCCGTAATCCTGCTGACCAACCATTACCGCCCCCCAGCCGACTTCATCGCCGACAACTGGCGCGGCACCTATGACGGTGTCCTGTTCGTGCCCGGCGCGGAAGCCCGCGGATTTCTCGTATATCCTTCCCGTTCCATTCTCGGCCAAATGGACCAACCCCTGCCCGAGTTTTTGCAGACAGTTCGCAGCGACCGAGGCCTGGCCTTTCTGTCCCACATCGAAGAACGTCCGGATCATCCGACGGACAACCTGGACGGCATGGAAATCTACAACCGACATGCCGATGCCAAAGAAGATGTCGCGGGAGTGCTCGGACTATTACTAAAGATGACCGATGCCACCGCGCTCCGCGAGCTGCAGGACGGTCTGGCACACTTTCCCGATGAAATGCTCGCCTCGCAGAACACCTACCCCGCCGCCTACCTCGCCAAGTGGGATCGCGAAACTGCCACTCGGCGGCTGACTGGCGTCGCCGCCAACGATTGCCACCACAACCAGGTCTTGCTCGTCAAAGTCGTTGACGACGAAACCGTCGCCATTGGCACCAACGTCGACTCGACCGACCAGTTCCGCCGATTCTCTGCCGCCCTAAGGCCTGGTATCCGCGAGCTGACGCGCGGCCGCAAGCCAGGCGAAGTCATTGCGCGTCTCGACTTCGATCCATACTACCGGTCGTTTCGCAACGCCTCGACTCACATTCTGGCCAGTCATGCGGACGAATCGGGCGTACGTCTCGCGCTGCGTGACGGGCATGCCTACGTGAGCCACGACTGGATGTGCGATCCCACGGGCTTCCGCCTGGTCTTGTGCGATGCCGACGCTACACCCACCCAACCGACCTGCATCCTGGGTGATGAGCGCGTCTGGAATCGCAACCAGCGACTCGTCGCGGAATTCCCTGCCCCTTGCCACATTCGGCTGATCCGCAACGGTGAAGCGGTCCTCGCGACAAGCAGCGATCGACTCGAATACCCGCTAGGCGGGCCAGGCGTCTACCGAGTCGAAGGTTGGCTGCAACTCGACGGCGAGCTCCGCCCTTGGATCTATTCCAATCCGCTTTACCTCGCCGCGCCGCCCTCCTCCAACTGAGCCCTTCACTCAACCAGCCAGTTGCGGAGCACGCGCAGATCCTGCTGCAATTTCGCGATCATGCTCGCCCCCTGACCGTGGTCATACTCGTGGTGCTGGGAAATCGGGCCGCTATACGACGATTCGCGCAGCCAACGGAAGTACGCGCGATCGACCATCCCCTCGCCCAACAAGACCCATTCCTCGCGCCATCCCTGCGGCGTCTTGCGCCACACAAAGTCCTTCACGAACACGGCAGCGAGATGCGGCAACATCAAGCGGGCATCAATTGGCCAGGAACGTCCCCCTTCGATCGTCGCGTGTCCGATATCGAAACAGACACCCAGGTGCCGCGGATCGAGATCCTGGATCATCGACCACACGTCCCAAACCGGTGCGCCGACGTAGTCGCGTCCCGAATGGTTCTGATAACCGCCCTGTATGCCAATGTCAGCGTTCAATGCAGCTAAGTCCCGCATCTGAGCGCGCGTCTCGCGAACCTGTTCGGCGATCGGACGCGACAAATCGTATTTAATGAAGCCCAGCCGATATCGCGGGATGCCCAGCTTTGCGGCCGTGCGCAGCAAAGACTCCGCGTAAGGCTGGTCCGCTCGCGTAATGGCCGTTGCCAGCAGCATCAGCTCCTTGCCCCGAGCCCGCAGCGCCTCGACCAGACGGGGAAGGTCGTCAGCAGCCCGTTCGGGCTCGACCTGTCCCTTCGGCCGGACAGGACACTCAATTCCATCCCAACCGATCTCGGCCACCGTGTCGGCCGTTTCTTCAAAACTCAGCTGCTGAAACGGCTTCGTGAAGCCAATTATCGGAACGCGCTTCAAGATTGGCAGCTCGGCCCACACCCGGAGTCCGCTTCCCACCGCCGTCGCAGCCGCCGCCGCATAACTCAGAAAGCAACGTCTGGAAGCCGCCGCCACCTGCCGATCCTTTGCCGCATCTGTTGCCTCTGTCTCGCCGCGCATAGCACCGCTCCTGATTAGATACCGAAACAATGGCCCCGGCCCCTCCCTTGCATATCGCTACCTCTGGAGCATGTCAACGGAAGCGGGACGGCGCCGATGCAATCGTCGCCGCAGGTGGACGGTAAGGAAAAGTGCAAGCTCACGGGATTCTCCCGAATTGCTGCGCCGACGACCGATCCGTATTCTGGTCCGTTGTGAACCCCACTCCCCTGTCGATTCGATGGACTGCCGCCGCCTTGCTCGCCGTCACGCTCGCCGCCTTGGTCGCTTGGGAAATGGACGTACGTACCTGGACCCTGCTGACCAACACGGTAAGTCTGGCTGCGGGCAGTTGCCTGGTGGGTCTGCCGGCCGGCACCGTCCTGGCCATCCTCATCCATCGGACCGACATCGGCGGTCGGCGCACCGCATGGTCTCTGCTCGTCGCACTCCTGTTCCTCCCCATATATCTGCAGGCCGCCGGCTGGGATGGCTGGCTCGGCCGTCAATCGTGGCTAGGAGCCATTCCCTCCAGTCCCTTCTGGCAGTTAACCGCTGCGGCCTGGATCCATGGAATCGCCGCGATGCCCTGGGTGGCCGTGATCGTCGGCGCGGGGTTGCAACAAGTGCCGGCCGAACTCGAAGAGCTGGCGCTCCTGGACATGTCTCCGGCACGGGTCGTACTGAACGTAACCCTGCCCATGTCCCGAGGTGCATTCGGCGTCGCGGCCTGGTGGGTTTGCGTACTGGCCGTGAACGACATGACGGTGACCGACTTGTACCAAGTGCGTACGTTCGCTGAGGAAATCTACGTCACTCTCCCCCTGCTGGACCCCGCCGGCCCTGTCGGCGATGCTGGCGCGGCGTCCTTGCCGCAAGGACTGACCTTGCTCGTCCTGGCATTCGTCAGTTCTCTCGTCGTCCTCGGCTATGTGGCGAGACACGACCGTCCCGCCACGCCGCGTTCGCAATTGACTTTCCAGCTGGGGCCGTGGCAGTGGCCTTTGCGAGGTCTCCTGTTTGGACTGCTGGCCCTGGCGCTCGTGGTACCGATTTCCAGCCTGGTTCGCGATGCAGGAATGGAAGTCTTGAAGTCGGCTGACGGTCCCGTTCGTCGCTGGTCCGCATCGAAGCTGATCGAACTGGTGGTATCGAGCCCCTGGCATTT
>JBFWYF010000582.1:0-5215 GCA_050186685.1 Pirellulaceae bacterium | reverse complement strand
ACGTGCACCCGGTCCGTAATCGCATTAAAGCCAAAATCGTCGCTCGTCCCGATCGTAGCTCCGGCGCGGATGCCGCCACCTGCGAGCCACATTGTGAAGCAGTTCGGATGGTGGTCCCTACCATCGTTGCCACCTCCCTGGACCATGGGCGTGCGTCCGAATTCACCTCCCCAGACGACGAGCGTACTGTCGAGCAAACCGCGCTGCTTCAAATCGCTGATCAGCGCGGCGGTCGCCTGATCCGTGTCGGCGCAGTTCTTCTGAAGGTCTTTGACGAGATTGCCATGCTGATCCCAGGCCTCGTGGAATACCTGAACGAAACGGACGCCCCGCTCGACGAGTCGCCGGGCGAGCAGGCAGGTGTTCGCATACGACGTCTGGCCCGGCTCGGCTCCGTACAGGCGCAGGATGTGTTCCGGCTCGTCCGCCAGGTTCATCACATCGGGCGCGCTGGTTTGCATGCGGAAAGCCATTTCGAATGAGCTGATGCGCGTAGCGATTTCCGCGTCGCCCATCTCGTCGAGCCGCATCTGGTTGAGCGCCCGGACGGACTCGATGGTTCGCCGCTGCAGCGTTTCGTCGACGCCGCGCGGATTCGACAGGTAGAGCACTGGCTCTGCACCCGTCCGAAACTGGACGCCCTGAAACACAGTGGGCAAAAAGCCGCTGCCCCAATTGGAATTACCACCACTGGGGCCCTTTTTGCCGGTACTGAAAACGACGAAACCCGGCAGGTCTCGCGACTCGCTGCCCAGCCCATACAAGGTCCACGCGCCGAGGCTCGGACGTCCGAACTGCTGCGATCCCGTGTTCATGAAGATCTGGGCCGGTGCGTGGTTAAAAGCGTCGGTCACCATCGACTTGACAATGCAAATGTCGTCGCCGACGTGCGCCAGGTGCGGGAGCAGTTCGGATAATTCCGCTCCCGAGGCACCATGGCGAGCGAACTTGAACTTCGGGCCGAGGAATGTCGAATTGGGATTGATGAATGCTGCGCGATAGCCGTTCAACAGTTCCGCCGGGGGCAGCTGCCCGTCCAGGCGGGCCAGCTCCGGCTTGTGGTCGAACAATTCGAGGTGGCTGGGCGCACCGGCCATGAACAGAAAAATGACGTTCTTGACTCTCGGCGGATGATGCGGCGGCCGTGCTGCCAACGGGTTCGTTGGAGCGGCGAAGGCAGGAACGCCGAGCAATTCCGCGAGCGCCGTCGCTCCCAGCCCGATGCCACACTGCTGAAGGAACCACCGCCGGGCCACGAGCGACGAAGACTCGCCCCAACGCCCCGGAGCGGCCTCAGCGCCCCGCTTCTGTCGACTAACGTTCCCCATATTCGCACTCCGGTCTCTGTTTTCCCGGGATGTACCGCGAGGTGCCGCACATCCCGCCCCCATCTATTCGGTTGTTATTCCTTCGTAATCGTCTCATCCAGATTCAAGAGCACGCGCGCGACGGCGGTCCAGGCGGCCACTTGCGCCGGTGTCGCTCCGCGCGGCAACTCGGGCGGATGTGCGGGATCTGTGGCGGCGAGTTCCCAGGGGCGGGCTTCCGGGGCGGCGTAACGTTCCAACTGTTCGCGCAATAAGGTCAACAATACGTCCAGCTCGCGGTCCGACGGGCGCCGCGCGACGCATTGCCGCACGGCATACACCATCCGCTGGACATCCCCGTCGCCACCCTCTCGAAGGGTGCGCTGCGCCAGGGCCCGAGCACACTCCACAAACAAAGGTTCGTTCAGCGTCGTCAATGCCTGTAGTGGCGTGTTGCTGCGCACGCGCCGCACACACGACGCGTCGCCATTGGGAGTATCAAACGCCGTCAATACCGGATACGGCACCGACCGAAAACGAAACGTGTACAGAGCTCGCCGATAACGGTCTTCCCCCGTGTCTTCGCGCCAGACCTTCGGTCCGTAGCTGGCCGGGGGCACAAACAGAAAATCGGGCGCCGGTGGATACACGCTCGGACCCCCGATTTCCCGGTTCAACAAACCACTGGCCGCCAGGCTGATGTCTCGCACCACTTCGCCTTCGACCCGCAGCCGTGGAGCCCGCGCCAGCAACCGGTTCTGCGGGTCGCGGGTCGCGAGTTCCGGACTGACCCGCGACGACTGCCGGTAGGTGGCCGAGGTCACAATCAGTCGGTGGAGTGATTTCCAACTCCACCCGCCCTTCATGAACTCGACGGACAGCCAGTCGAACAGTTCCGAATGGGAAGGCGGTTCCGACTGCACTCCCAAATCCTCGCTCGACGCCACGAACCCCTGGCCGAAGTACGCCTGCCAGACGCGATTCACCTGGGCACGCGCCGTCGTCGGAGCCCGCGGATCGACCAGCCAGCGCGCAAACGTCAATCGATCCGCGCGGCTCTCGTCGGCCAGGGGATGCAAGACCACCGGTACACCCGGCTCGACCTCGCGCCCCGGCTTCAGGAAATCGCCTCGGCGCAGGACGTGTGTCCGGCGCGACTGCTCGCGCGCCAACAGAACCAGCTGGCTGTCTCCCACCGGATGCCGCGCCCACAACTGTTCGATGCGTTCGTTCTCCGGCTTCCAATCCGGAACCGTCGTCCGCCAGTAGCCAAACAGCTGATTCCATTGCTCCGCCGTCCGCGCTTCGGCAGCTGTCTCCATCACCCGCCGCAACTCCGGCGGCACGGGATCGGCCTGCGCATGGGGAGCGGCCGTCAGCGAGAAGCGGAACCGGCCCAAGTTGTTGTTTTGATTGTCGTCGCTGTTCCAACCTCCATGCATTTGCCGCAACGAGAAGGTCAGCTCCGACCCCGGCTGAATCTCGAGCGGCTGCTCCAACACAAACACGGCCTGCCGGGGCACATTTCGCCGTCCCGGACCGGCGTCGATGCCCCACGCCGTTTCGTCGCGGCCATCAATGGCCATCGAGGCCGGCCCCGTAACGCGTTTCTTATCCGTTTTGTCCGCGAACATCGGTGCCAGCGGCTGCTCGTCATTCGCGAAATCAGCCGACGCGGACGCAAACTTCACCTTGCCCTTTTTCCCCGGCTCCTTCCCGTCGGTTACTTCCATAACGAGTTCCGACAGGGCGCAAAGCCCTAGCGGCGACCGTCCCGGCCCCTGAAGCGGCAGATTGGGATCGGTCAGCAGCTCTAATCGCACGGCGGTAATCCGCGACGGTTCCGGGCGGCCGCGGAATTGAGACGTCCATTTCGTCGGAGCATACCCCCACGCCGTCTGCGAGCCGTCCGGATGATAGATGTAGCGCTGGGAGTTATCTCCAGCGTTTTCGACCTTCAGTATCTGCCATTCGGTCCGGTGCTGCGACGCGTCCTTCTCCCACGCAACCAACCTCTGCCGCCAATCGGGCATGCGTTGCTGCAACTGCCGCTCGATTTCGCGGATCTCGGTCAGAATCGCTTGCCGCTGCGCTTGTTCCTCCGGATTGTACGTGGCGATGTGGGCTTCGTGCGTATCGTTCAGGAAGGCGAACATCCGGTAATAGTCTTCCTGCGTCAGCGGGTCGTATTTGTGGTCGTGGCACTGGCAGCAGTTGATGGCCAGTCCCAGGATACTCTTGCCAATCGCATCCATCCGATCGAACATCGCATCCATGCGGAACTGTTCGGGATCGACGCCTCCTTCCTCGTTGATCATCGAGTTGCGCAGAAAACCAGTCGCCACGTACTGATCCTGCGTGGCCTCGGGCAGCAGATCGCCGGCGATCTGCTCGATGATGAACTGGTCGTACGGCAGGTCTCGGTTCAGCGCTGCCACCACCCAGTCGCGATACATCCAGACGTGACGCGGCTTGTCCTTTTCATAGCCATCGCTGTCGGCATAGCGCGCCGCGTCCAGCCAATGCCGCCCCCACCGTTCGCCATAGTGGGGCGACCGCAATAACCGCTCTACCTGGCGCTCATACGCATCCGGAGCGGTGTCAGCGACAAAAGCGTCCACTTCCGCGACCGTTGGCGGCAACCCGATCAGATCGAGGCTCAGCCGTCGCAACAGGGTCACGCGGTCGGCGGGCGGCGAGGGGCGAAGCCCTTCCTGTTCGAGTCGTGCCAATATGAAGCGGTCCACTTCGTTACGCGCCCAGTCGGATTGCCGTACCTCGGGCGGTGCGACCTGCTGCGGCGGTACGAAGGCCCAGTGGGCTTGGGCTCGCTGCCGCAGCGTTTCCGTCACGGACGCCGAGGCCGTACGCGGGTCCGGAGCTCCCATTTCCACCCACCGCACAAAATCCGTGATTATGTCGTCAGGCAGTTTCCCTGCCGGAGGCATTTCGAGTCCTTCATATCGCAGCGCCGAGATCAACAAACTGCCATCGGAATCTTCCGCCGAGATCGCCGCGCCGCTCTCGCCCCCCTTGCGCACGCCGTCGCGAGAGTCCAGCAGCAGGCCCGCCTTAAGTTTGCCGTCTCGCAGCGCCCCGGCCGAATGGCACTCGTAACAGTGCCGCCGGAGCACGGGTTCGATGCGCGTTTCGAAATAAGTGCGCTGGTCGGCGGGCAGCGGCTCATCCGCCGCCAACCCACCCGCTATTACAAGGCTGATCCAACACGCTCCGCATACCCGACGGCTGGACATGGTCATTTTCACCTGAGATGCCTCGGCGTCTCACCTGCACAATACAACATCCCCAGCCCCCCGGCTGGCTCGGCAGTTGCCTCCATGATACTTCGTTTTCGGGCGCTACCCCAGAGACCCCACCCTCGAAGCGGCCACGTCCTCCCGCTTCCACTTCCCAAGCTTCGCGCTGGGACATATCGTTTAAACCCGTAGCCGGGGACCGAAACTAGTTCCGCACGAGTACCTGCTGCATGACTACCGTTACAAGAAGCCGCTCGTTCGCCGCCACGCTGCTCGCCTTGGCCTGTGCTGCGTCCGGGTCGTACGCGGCGGAGCCCCGGCTCTATCCGATCGGACTGGGCTGGGCAAAAACCAAGGTGAACTGCGTGATCTTTCGCCATAACGCGGTCTGCTCGTGGAACGATTGGCAGTTCGCTGCGTACTACGATCCCGACCGCAACCTGGTGCTGGCCAAACGCCGGTTGGACTCCAGCACGTGGGAGACGCGCGTCACGACGTACCGAGGTCACGTTCAGGATGCCCACAATTCGATCAGCATCGCCCTGGACGGAGATGGCTTCCTTCACCTCAGCTGGGACCATCACGGCAATAAGCTGAACTACTGCCGTTCCAGAGCCCCGGGCTCGCTGGACCTTACCGAGCCGTTGCCGA
>JBFWYF010000581.1:0-5217 GCA_050186685.1 Pirellulaceae bacterium | reverse complement strand
CAAAGTCGCTTCCGCACGCCGTTCCCTGATCGGGCTCCACCGTGGCGGCGGGTCAACCCTCAGGGTACCGCCAAGGCGTTCCAAATTGCACGATACGCCGGTTCGGAATCCTCACCGGCTTTCTCGAGCAGCGCGTTCAGAGCGTCCATCTCGGGCTTCGTGGGCAACCGATGGACAGCCATCAGAAACAGATGCTCGGCCTTCTGCTGCCGTGACAGCTTACCGGAGGATAGGATCAGCACTACGACCGGATCCGTGAGAGCCGAATCGTCCTTTACGGCCGCGCGCAACTCGGGCGATGCGACAACGGGACCGCCTTTGCGCGGTACTGTCGTGCCCGGATTGACCCGCGCGGCGGCAGCCGCTGGGTCCGCATCCTTCTGCTGCTGAGCCGCGAGCAAAGCGCGCCGAGGAGGTGCGTCGGCAGCACCCGTCGATTCGTAGTACCGATCGAACAGCGCAGCAAGTTCCGGATCTCCAGTTCCTGGCGCAGCTGGCGGCGACGGAATCCGTTCCCCGCTGGCCCGCTGAAATGGCTCACATCGTACAAGCCAACTGACGAGACGCCGCAAATCAAAATCGTGCGCTGCCCACTGTTCGCTGAGAAAAATCAGCAACTCGGGATGTACGGGCGCCCGATTGCGCACCACTTGCTCGAGGTCATACACCGGGTGCCCCATGATCCGCGCCCAGACACGATTGGCAAGCGTCCGTTGGAACTCGGGCGATTCCAGAATCCACTCGGCCAGTTGTTGCCGACGGGATACGCCGTCCCGCTCCTGCGCCGAGGCGCGACCATCGAGAAAGGCCGGTTTGGCGACCTTCACCAGCCCGGAAGGAGTGGAGTAGAAGACGCCAGTTGGCGTGTCGGCCCGGCGGGTCGCCGGAATGTCGACGAGTTGCTTCGCCGCATCGGCGCTTGCGACCACCTCTGTCTGGCGGAAGAAACCATTCAACGCCCAGTATTCGTGCTGTTTGCCGGCGCCGAACCGTGGGTCGTCGTGACACTGCTGACACTGCAAATTCCGCCCGAGAAACAGGCGCGCCACGTCCGAGGTGACCTGCGTCCGCTCCTTGTTCCAGCGAGCGAGCAGGAAATTCGTTGCACCGTCGTAGTTCGCTGCGCCGGGTACTCCGGATCCGTGCGCCGTCAGGAGTCCCGCTATCGTTTCGTGCCACGGTCGTCGATCCAGGAGACTACGGCGGAAATATTGCCGCAATCCCTCGACGTGGGACGGTTCGACATTCGTCAAGTCGCGGGCGTCCAGGAAGACCGCAGTGAACGCATCGCTCCAGAGTCGCGCAAAGTCCTCCGTAAAGCGATCGCCTTCTATGAGCGTTGCGGTCCAAGCAGCTCGCCGGTCGTCCGACTTGATCCGCTCGAATTCTTCCGACTCTTTCGCCGTCGGTGCTCTCCCCAGAACGACATGACAATACCGCGCCAGCCACTGCGCGTCGGTCACCTGCGGCGACGGCTCGACGCCTTTCCGCTGCCAGTGTTTTCGCACGCGCTCGTCCAGACCCGCAATCACGAGATCATCATCCAGTGCCGGCACTTGCCGCAGGACCACATCTGGCGGAGCGGGCGTGCCAGCTGTGGCCGGACTGACTGGCGTCGACGGGACTGGGTGAGAGTCCGCCGCGTTGGCGGAAACGGGGGATACGGCGGCGACATCCGCTTTAAGTGGCGCGGCCTGGACTCCTGCGGCCAGAGACGCATGTCCAGAAACATGGGCGTCCGGAGCAGGCAGACGCGGCGGCGGCGGCACCGAGGGCTTCTCCGCCTGCCTGTCCTGACGGGGCGTGTCTGGGCCGGGCGGGGGCTCCGCTGCTGGACGAGCCGAGGAGTCCCTCGCCAGGGGCGGCCCGGCTCGGCCTCGGAATAACGCGTCACCCATCGCGATCAGCACCATCAATCCGATCAGCAGCACCAGCGACGTCCCCCCAGCGATACTCCAATCTCGCCAGGCACGCCGGCGGTTCGGGTGTTGCGGCATCCCGCCGGCAGGTGTCATGTGCGGCAGCGAACCGCTGGGCTCACTGAAAGACGACAGCAGACGGGGCAAGACAACGTCCGGTCGAACCGGTGTAGATGCCGCCGGCGCGTGTACTTCCTCGGTATTCCGGGGGTGCCGATCCTCGCCGCGCAGAGCTTTCCTCGCGTCGATGTTGCGAAAAGGATCCTGCTCGAGCGCCCGCAGGATCCGTCCGGACAGATCCGGCGGCTTATGTCCCGCGAGCAGCTCATCGAGCCACGCATCCAGAATGGGATCGCGGTCGTCGCTCATTGCAGTTTGCTCTCGATGCACTCTCGCAACTTGTGCTTGGCGCGTTGCATGACGTTTTTGGCTCCATTTTCGGACATCCGTAGCGCTGCCGCGATCTGGGCCCGGGTGGCCTGATCGCGGAATCGCATCTGCAACGCAAGCCGAGCCTTCGGCCCCAGTAGCTGGAGGCAATCTTTCAATGCGTCGAGAAGCGCCTCACCGGAATCGTCCGCCACCCATTTTGCCCACTGGCGATCCAGCGCTTCGATGTCGGCCGTCGCCGTCATCCGTTTCGCCTTGCGATGGTAACTGATGAACAAATTGTGAGCCGTAGTTCGCAGGTACGAGGCCGTCGCTGAGGGACTCAACTCGCGAAAAGGCGCCTTCAATACGGCCAGAAACGTCTCCTGCGTCAGGTCGTCGGCCAACGCCGGTTCACAGCCCAAGACACGTAGGTACCGCCAGACACCCATCTGATGCGTCGCAATCAGATGCGCTGGATCATACCCGGTGGTGTCCGGCACCGAAGCCGCCTTCATGCCAATCAAGAAACGTGAATGTGGCTCGTCTGTACTCCGTCGATCGGGCGTGAATTGTAACCTGACAGGGCCTGCGGGATGAAGTCTCCCGATTCGAACGCCACCTTGTCGCTCAGGCCCAGAGCTCCTTAATGATCTTGCCGCCATTGGCGATTCGCATGGGTCGGCCGTTTTTGCTGGTAAACGTGGTCTCCAGCGAAATGCCCAGCGCCTTGCAGATCGACGCCATGACGTCCTGCGATGTGTATGGCTCGGTATCCACCGCGGTGCCGTCGGCATTGGTAGCGCCCACGGCCACCCCACCTTTCATGCCTCCCCCTCCGACCACGACGCTCCAAGCACGCGCCCAGTGGTCGCGTCCCGCTGTACCATTGATTCGGGGCGTGCGGCTGAATTCTCCCATCCAGATAATCGCGGTATCCTGCAGCATTCCGCGCTGCTCCAGGTCCTCGACCAGCGCACTCATCGCGCGATCCAGGACGGGCAACCGCTGATCGGAAAGGGTAGGGAAGATATTCTGGTGATTATCCCAGCCTCCCAGGTCAACCTCGACGAACGGTACACCAGCCTCGACGAGACGACGGGCTAGCAGGCAGCCTTGTCCGAAGGGGTTGGCTCCGTAGCGGTCGCGGGCCGCCTGCGGCTCGGTATTTACCCGGAAGGCCTTCATCTGCTCGCTCGACATCAGCGCATACGTCTTGCGGAGAATGTCCCGGTGATCGGATGCGGCCTGACCGCGATTCTGGCCGACGAATCCTCGCTCAATCAGATCCAGGGCCGCCATCCGATACCGAAGCTGCGATTCATTCAGCCCCATTTCCAGATTGCGGATCTGGCCATTGCTGCTCACGTTGAAGGGCGACCAGGCCATTCCCAGAAAGCCGGGGCCGACACTCCCCCCGCCAATGGACACAAACGGAGGGATCTCCAGTTCCGGACGCTGATCGATCAGCTCGCTGGCCAGGACCGCGCCGTAGCTGGGATGTTCGATGTTGGGGTTCGGCACGTAGCCGGTATGCATGTAGTACCGACCGCGGTTGTGATCCGCCTCTCGCGTGCTCATCGAACGCACGATCGACAGATGGTGCATCACCTTCGCTGTCATCGGCATGTGTTCCGAGATCTCGATATCGCCACTAGTGCGGATCGGTTGGAACGGCCCACCCGTCGTGGCACCCGGCTTAAGATCCCAGATGTCCATCGTCGAAGGCCCACCGCTCATCCACAACAAGATGGCTGACTTGCGGTTTTTCTTGATCTCGTCCGCATGCGTCCGCAGGCTGTGCCCCAAGGTCAAGGCCGGAATGGCCATAGCCGAAGCGCCCCATACGTGCTCCATGAAATGGCGTCGGGTCATGCCGCGTGGAATCAACTGCATGGTATGGCTCCCTGGGGAATCCCGTTCAATTCGGTGAGTAGCGGAACTCGCAAGAGTTCCAAGACAAGCGATCCGCGAAGGACCTCGCTACCCGGTGTTCGGAATAAGGCGTCCTAGTGATTGATGATGAACTCGTTGCTGTTCAAAACGGCCCACCACATGTCCTGCAGGGCGGCCAGGCTGGCGCGGGCCAGGTCCCCTTTCAGTTCGGGATGCGCTGCATGACCGGCCAGCAGCGTTTCCGCGGCCTTCAGTTCGTCTCGCGTCGCGCGGCGTGCCAGCGCCGCGAGAAACAGCTGGTCGAACTTCTGCTGTGGCCGGAGTTTGGTGTCGCTGGCCAGCTCCCACAAAAAAGCGCCGCGACTCGTGTCGATGGCCCGCTGGATTAACTCGCCATTGAACATCATCAGCGCCTGGGGAATCGTCCCGTTGAACGTCGTGGCCTCCTCTCCCTCGTCGTTGCCAAACGCGGTCACGAACTGGCTCAGCCACTGCTGCTTCATCCGCTCCTGCTCCTCGTACGTGCCGCGCGCCGCTTCCGCGCGGCTGGCGGTCAGCAACGAGTGATACAGCTCTTCGGCTCGCATCTGCCGCAGGTAGAAGTGGGAGAATCGCGGTGTTTCTCCCAGCAATGGGTCATCACGCTTGTTACCCGCGACGACCCGGCTGGACAACGAGTAGGCCTCACTCAACGTGATCCAGCGAATCAATTCCTTCAAGTTGTAACTGTTCTTGCGGACTTCCTGGCCAAGATACTCCAACAGCTGCGGATGAGACGCCGGGTTGTGCGGACCCATGTCATCTACCGGCTTGGTGAATCCGTATCCGAGGAAGTGCCCCCAGTACCGGTTGGCCACGCACTGGTCCAGGTACGGTGAGTTCAAGATCAACTTTCCCAGCTCGTCCCGACGATTCACTTCCTTCAGATAGCCGCTCGTCGGAATCTCCGTGCCGTCGATGAACACCGGATAAGCTACCTCGAGCAGACCATTGCGCAGCTCGTAATAGATCTCGGCCCGGCTCGGCTAGATCG
>JBFWYF010000580.1:0-5223 GCA_050186685.1 Pirellulaceae bacterium | reverse complement strand
GCACTTAGGAGCGTTCCAGGCACCCCCGTGGGGGAGCGGAGCGCGACCGCATTCTAAGCGGCCGTCGATCCGGGCAAAAGCGAATTCTCCCGAGGACCCACGAAGAAATGCCCCGCGTACCCGTTCGGCCCCCTTACCCTGCCCTGCCATCGGCCGCTCGCACAAGGATCTGGTCGACGAGTAAACGCGGAGCGCCGATGTCCACGACATGCACCTCGCCCAGGTACGGTCGGGCTTGCGGGTTACGAAAGCCGGCTTTGGGCGCCACGAAGGTGACCGTGTGATCTGCACGGAAGGTGGGCGAGGCGGGGAGACCTGTGTCACAGTCCAGGCCGCTAGGCAGATCCACGGCCAACTTCCTGGCGGGAAGCTCGTTCAGGACGGAGATCACCTGGTCCAGAGGTGGTCGCGGTGGGCCCTCCGCACCCGTCCCCAGTAACGCGTCAACTATCCAGTCGGCACCAGCCAGCTCGCCCTGCAGCCACTTACGGTCCGACCGATCGGGACAGATGACAAGCGGCAGTTCGGCTCGAGCGGCAATTTCGTAGTTCAGCGCTGCATCGCCCCGCAATCGAGCCGGATCGCACCACAGCAACACCCTGACGCGATGGCCGCGCAGCTCCAAATGCCTGGCCATCACCAGTCCATCGCCCGCGTTGTTCCCCTTGCCACAGCAGACGGCAACGACGCCCGTGACACCCAGCTTCTCGAGCACATCGACGCTGCCCCGTCCGGCGTTCTCCATCAACAGGATGCCAGGCATCGCGAACTCGTCCATGGCTCGCTCGTCGATCTTGCGTGCCCACGCACGGGACAAATGGACTGCGGGCATGGTGACCTCCTTCCATCCTCTCGGTCCCACGGCCTTCCGGCGAAGGCGGGAAGGGGACAGAGGCACTTACATCCTCGCGCTCTTTAAGGTGCCGCAACCCGCAGGTAGCGGGTGGGAGTCGACACGGTCGCCACGACGGTCTGGCCATCAGCCGCAAGCAAGTCCGCCGACAGGACCAGTCCCCATGGTTGATTGGGCAAGATGGCGGGCACCACGAGCGGGACGGTCGCCGTCGTGGCCTCGGCGCCAACCGACACCGGTTCCGCAAGTCGCAACGTCGCCTCGATGTCGTCCACCTCCTTCTCCTGGTTATTCTCCTTGACCTTCTTGCGCGGAGTCACCTGGGTGGTCAGCAGGCGGAACCGCAGGTTGCCCGCCACTTCCGGTTTCCGCCGAATCGAGACCGCCAGGGGAAGTTGCCCGCCGCGTGGCAGCGCCACGTCGGCCGTGGCATCAGCCCAATCCACAGACACGCCGATCGGTTCCGAGACGGCCCACGCCAATTCGGAGCGTAACCAGGGGAAACGTTGGCTGACGGGCGTTTCAGGCACCAGCAGCGATCGGTATAAGGCTGAATCGCCGGACTGCGCTTCTACGCGCAGAAGTCCCGCTGCAGTTTGTGGCCCGTCGGCGGTCAAGCTTAACCATCCAATCGTCGCCCCGGCAGGGATTTCGTCTCCGTGCACTTCGATGTCGGGCGGCAAGCCGGTGGGGACGAGCCGCAAGAGACCATCGTAGCCCTGACGTCGAATCTGGACGCGCACCACTTGAGTCGTACCTGCCGGAATCGTGACGCGGTCGACATCGGTCTCAATGGTCAAGTCGGCCGCGGCCGCATCGGTTATCTCCAAGCGGTAGATGAAATCTTCCCCGCCGCGCCCGAGCAGGTCGCGGACGGCAATCTGCAGCTCCGAAATTCCGGCCGGGACTTGGAATTCCAGCCCGGCGTCCCGCGCCCCCGCGCGATCGTCGCTGGTCGCCAATTGCTGGCCGGAGCTGTCTCGCACGGTGAGAACACTGTCTAACGGAGAACCCCACCGATGTGCCCACAGCTCGCCACGGATCCGCGCTCCCGGAGTGACCGGCAGGACGAAGCGGTCTTCCTCGCCCTGGCGTTCGATGCGGCCGCTAATCGCGACCGGGACCGCCGGCAGAGCCTGGACTTGGCCCGGCTGCGAAATCTCGACAAGCTCGGGATGCAGCGTGACGACCATCGGAGGCAAAGCACCCGCGTACAGTTCTTCGACCCCTGCGGGTGCCGGTACGAACGTCGCCTGGCGCACTGGGGGTGCCTCCCATTCCGTCAACTTGCCGATACGCGGCGGGAAGCCCACCAGCTCGAGCGGCACGTGCGTACCCGACTGGGCGCCTAGCGGAAACACGAGTCGACCAGCGGTAAACGCGCCGAGCTTCAGCCGGAAATAACCTGGTTCTACAGCGCGATACAGCACGTCGTGCAGCTCGACGGTGTACTGGCCGTCCGCGGGCCAGTGCAACATCAGCCGCGCATCTCCGGTGCCGCGATCAGTCGACGAGCTCCACGCCAGCTGCCGTCCCCGAGCGTCCTTCACGCGCAGGATCGGCTTAAACCGGGCTCCCAGCTGCTGGACCTCCGCGTCGGCCAGGAAAGTCTCGCCGCGCCGTCCCTTGACTCGCGTCTTCATGACCTGTGTACCGGTCAGCGTTCCGTGCAGGGCAACGGGGAGCGCGGCGACCTCATCTCGGAATGGCTGCTGCGGCAGCCGATCAACAGCCAGGATCAGTGGTTCGGATACGCCCTTCTCACTGGCCCAGCGGAGCGCATAGATGCCCGGCAGCGGCCGTTCGTCGAGTGTCACTTCGAGCGTCACTCGATGGACGGCCCCATCCGCCTCAATCGCGGCCACGCGCTGTTCGGCAATCGGGAAGCTCGCCAGCAAGCGAGGCCGAGGCGTGAGATCCGTGCCGGTGACGACGAGCGTCGTTGTGGCACCGAGTTGCAGACCACGAATGGAGAGCTGCTGAGGTGCCGGGGCCGCGGCAACGACCGCCGGCAACAGGCCGAGTCCCAGGAGACCGAGTACCAGCCGACACGCCATGCGAACTTGCAGCATCTACCATCTCCCGCGATCGACGGTCTTCCAAGCCACATCCAAGGAAACAGCGTGCCCGGTTCAGCGGGCAGGCGATGGGGTGTCAGCGACCGGACGTCCCGAACGAAAAACACCGCCTTTCCGGCCGGAAAGGCGGTGCAGGAGTGCGGATTCGAGTTTGCCTAAAAGCTTGGGATCAGTCGCCGAACGGATCGGCCGCTTCAGCGGCGGGCTTGCCTGCGGGCTTATCATCGCCGAACGGGTTAGTCTCGGTGTCCTTGCCACTCGCCGGAGTTCCGAATGGATCCGCGGCTGCGGGCGGCGCGGCCGGGGCGCCAAAGGGATCGGCGCTCGGAGCGGCAGGCGGTGCGGACGGGGCACCAAACGGATCGGTGCTCGGTGCAGCCGGTGGTGCGGCCGGAGCCGACGCATCCGGAGCCGCACCGAACGGGTCTTCGGCCGCGGGTGGCGCCGCGATGGCCGGCTTGGCACGCGGCGGTGCCTTCACTGGCGGCTCACTCCCTTCCGCAAACGGGTCTCCTCCAGCCGGACGCGATCCGGCGGGTGGCTGGCTCGGCCGGCTTCCAGGGCCCGCCGCCTTTTCCTGATACGTCGAAGGCTGGGCAAGGCCGCGGGCACGCGCCGCCAGCCGCGCTAATTGCCGCTCGCGCTCGATCTGCATCCGAGCGGGTCCCTGTACGCGCTGCAAGGAATCGGCCACGGGAAATACGCGTTCTTCGTTGTTGAGTTCCAACTCGGCACCAATCTTGAAATCCATCTCGGCCTCATAAGGCCGCCCGGTCCGCAGATAGCAGAGGCCTCGGAAATAGTAGCAACGCGGATCGTTGCTCCCCTGGTCGATGGCGCTGGTCAACAGATCGTGAGCCTGAAACACATGCCCGGCGAAATAGGCATGTACTCCTTGCCCATACAGTTCCGCCAACACATCTCCCTGGGCTCGCGCCACCTCGACATAAGAGACCGTGACAAGCAGGCAAGCCATGACTGCTGAAAAGACCCTATTCATTCCGGGCACTCCCGTTGCGGATTCGTTGCAGCGAAAAATAAGTGGACCTTGAGCAAGGAAATTGTGACAACTTATCCTAATTGGCCCTTACAGGTCCGGCAAGCATTTCCATCGTTCCCTTCGGAATCCCTGTGCTGAAGCGCTACGACCCGCGGCAAACGTACGAATGGAATTACGCGCATCCGCCTGAGCCGCTGCTCGCGAGCGCAGCGCCGATCCCCGGCCGCTGGCAGTTCTGCGGCCTGTCCGTCGACTCGCCGCTGGGCATCCCGGCGGGCCCCTTGCTCAACGGCGCCTGGTGCCTGTATTACGCCAGCCTCGGCTACGACGTGCTGACGTACAAAACGGTACGCAGCGCCGAACGGACCTGCTATGAACTGCCCAATCTCCAGCCGGTCGATGCCACAGAACTCGATGGGGCGCTCGCCACCGTGCGCGTCTCCGCCACCATGGACGGCAGCTGGGCGATTTCATTCGGCATGCCCTCGCGGGCGCCCCCCATCTGGCAAGCCGATGTGGAATGGACTAGGCGGCACTTGCCTGCCGGCAAGCGGCTGGTCGTCTCCGTAGTGGGCACGATGCAGCCCGGGTGGAGCATCGACCAGTTGGCAGCCGACTACGCCCGCTGCGCCCGCTGGGCAGTCGACAGTGGGGCGGACGCGGTCGAGGCGAATCTGTCTTGTCCGAACGTGGAGACGTGTGACGGGCAGCTGTACCAGCACCCGGAACAGGCGGCGCTCGTTTCCGCGGCGATCCGCAACGCCATCGGCACCACCCCGATCATTCTGAAGATTGGCCCGGTGCTTTTGACCAGTGCCGCTCGGGCCCTGGTCCGTGCGGTGGGAGACACGGCCACCGCCCTGGCCATGGTCAATTGCTTGCCAGCCCTCGTCGTTGGAAACGAGGGCCCTTTGTTCGCCGGTCAGCCGCGAGGAATCGGCGGCAGGGCCATTCGCGCAGCGGTGGTCGCCCAACTGGCTCGCTTCGCGGAGGCCACCGCGGCGGAAGGCCGACACCTGCCGCTGATCGGCGTGGGAGGCGTGTCGACCGTCCAGCATGTCTGCGATTTGCTGCAGACCGGCGCCCAGCACGTCCAGCTCGCCACGGCGGCCATGCTGGATCCGGCTTGCGCCCTGCGCATCCGGCAGGATTGGCCTCGATCGCCGAGCGGTTGAGCGAGGGACATTTTCTTTTCCTTGCTACGGTTCAAGCCGGCGAATACGATAGGTGAGTGTTTCTGTCGTCTGGTATTTTTCCGCGAGGCTGAGAATTTTGACGACTGAGGTCATGGT
>JBFWYF010000579.1:0-5230 GCA_050186685.1 Pirellulaceae bacterium | reverse complement strand
TCTGTCGCAGGTATCCGACATCTGCCACGTCGCTCGGGATTGCGTGGCCAAGGCCGCTGGCGATAAGGTCCACGCCATCCGTTTGTACATGCATGAAACGGGTGATGATCTCGAGCGAGCACGGCGGGTCATCGAATCCAACATGGTGATGGGTTGGTAGCCTGATTTGGCGGCATGTCTGCCACGGACGGTGTTCCCGCGCAATTCGGCACGCGGTGAGGGACTGGTACGCCGTTTGGATGGTTTGTTTTCTGGCGTCATTCTGACTTAACTTGCAGCTGGGCAAGTCTTTCCGACATAGCGCCAAGCTGTGTGGTACGGCTCACGGTTTACGCAGCTCACGCTTTCAGCCACGGCGGCCGCCCGATCCGATGGGATTGGGGAGGAACTCGGCAGCTGCGCCCTGGCCGCTAGCTCGTCCGGAAGCGAGTGTTGCCACGTCGGGGAAGCGGGAACCCTCGCGCTGCCTACGTTGTCGGGAAGGCGGTGTCCGCGACTTCGATTTATTTTTCGGCTGGCTTCCTCGCGATAACAGATGTTGGCCTAGTCGATTAGGAAGTTGGAAGTTGCGAGACGAAGCTCATGATCGGTCAGCCCCATTCTCATTCCGCCCGTCGCGGTTTCGGCGGATTACCCGTCCTGGCACGTGGGTTACCGTTCCAGGTACAAATCCGTGACGCGGACTCGGACAGCTGGCGCGTGTACGCTCAGTGTTCTTCCCTCGGCGAGGCGGAGGCTTGTCTGCAGGAGTTATGCCGCAGGGGCCTCGACGCCCGTCTCAGCGGTTGCCCAGGTACGCAAAGCATACGCGTCTAGCGCTCCCGGGGGTGTGCTGCCCCGTTCACCCTGACCCGCTCCCCACAGTTGGTTGCGGCTGAAATTCGCGGGTTTAGCCAAGGTTTTGCACAACCTATTGCGGTGAAGAGGGGCCTGGAAAGCGCATGAGGGACCAGGGGGTGTTGCGCAGACCGCCCCCTCACCCCTAACCATCTAATTCCACCGGAGCGCGAGCGCCAGGCCGAGCAGAAGCACAGCGGCCCAGTCGCGCCGGCCCCAACAATCGCTCGCGGCATTCCACCGCAGATAGCTTAACAGCGCCCCGGTGGGACACCCGTACCGGCAGTACGCCATCGGCACCGTCGCCGCCGCCACCAATCCGAGAACGGCCAGGGACAGCGTCGCCGCTCCGGCGGCGCGCAGCAGAAACGCGTCGAATGGCTCGAGACTGGCCAAGTTCCACGTCCCGCCGCGCATGCCTACCCACACGACGACGGCTAGGAGAATCAACGGTACGACTTCTGCCAGACGCGACCACCTCCACGTCCCATTCGACCGAAAGGGGGGCACACCCACGTTCTCGCGAACGGGGCTACATCTCGCCACCGATCTGGAAATCGTTTTCCGGAGGCCCTTTCGCCAGAAAGGGAGAAGAGCCGCCAGGGCCTGTCGGACCATACTCGTTGCGACCGAAAATCGGCTTCTCGAGCGAGGACGCACGAGTTGCTGGAGGGCTCCATACGGACAGAGGTGATGGCAATACAATTGACGCTTGGTGACGATTGGCACGATGAGGGCCGCTGCCGTCAGCACGGTCAAACCCGGTGCCGATCGCCAAGCGACGCCATGCCGCGCCCAACCGACTAACAGGGCCTGGGATACCATGTCGCCGTTCAAGAAGCCCAGATACCCGATCAAGGCCAGCTGGTAGGCGATGCGCACTCCGCGGTTACCTCGCCACGGTGAGAAGCCGACCAGCAGCGCGGTCATGACTACGGCGATCGTTCCCACGTCGCGCACCCGCAGCCACGCGTGCGCAGCTGGCTCGGGTCGAGTGCTCGCCGCCTGGGCCGCCTTGGGTACGCCCCGAGCCACCGCCTGACTCGTCATCGTCGCGCCCGAAACGCCCTCCACTCGAGCTGCTTCGGCGTCGAGTCCCGCCAGTTCCGAAAGCGATTTTCCTGACCACAAAGTTCGGAAGTATTCGTCGTCTCGCACTCTTTCCACGTATGGCTCGTTGTCGTAGCTTTCCCGCAGGTGTAGCGAAACGAGTTGCCCGTCAGCGCCCAGGACTAGCAGCGATTCGCTGGGGCCTTGATAACCCATCTCGTCGTCCGACCAAGGCGCCGACCGCACGATACTCCCCAGCCGACGCTCTTCGCCATCCATAACGTCCCACAGCAGGGGCTGTTCGGCACGGGATTGGATGGCCACCGCAGCCGGGAAGATCGAGCGTACTTCGTCGAGCGTCAGGGGGCGGGGAAACTTGAGCGACGGTCGCCGCTCGCCGCTGAGCCGGTAGGACACCGCTTCTTCCACGGCCAAGCTCGTGAGCGTCGCGCCACTGACGCCGTCCACTCGCTCGCCGGCGCTCAGTTCCTCCCAACTCTGACCTCGCGCCGCTCCCAGAAACCGCTCGTCGCGGCGAACCAGCTCGACATGATCGCGCGTGTCGCCGCTCGACAAAATCCGCAGTCCGGCGACGTGGTCCTGATCATCGAATCCGATCAGCACGTTTGTGGGACCCGAGTAGCCCACAATCGAATCGCTCTCGGGCGACGTCTGGAGCACGTAGCCGATCGGCTGGCCGGCCGCGTCGAGGACCGTGCGGCTGCCCGGCGTGGGGCCGGTATCGGCCAGGTTCGCGGCCGAAGGAAACAAGGCGCGGAGCGTTGCGACATCTACGTCAGCCAGCCCCTGGTCGTGCGACACTGGTTCTCGCTCAACGTGCGCGCCCCGCAGTAAAGCGACGATGGCCAGCAACAGCGAGACACGCCCGGCGTGCAGCACCCCGGCTCGTAGCCGGGACGTGTGCCGCGCCGGCCGGGAGACGGCGGCGATGGTTGGAGTAGGGGCGGATTCCATGGAGTGACGATGGCATATCCGTTAGCTTGCGACAAGCGCAGTAAGCCCCACCCTCTCCCCGTAACGTGTTACGGCCGTCTGTTGCTCATGTGCAGGCCCATTCGCGCAACACGTTACCGAGGAGAGGGGCATGCCGCGAAGAGCCGCCCGGATCCGGCGGGCCACTCTCGTCTCGCGCACGTAGCGACGACGCGATTCGCCCCGTAAGATCACGCTTGTCGGAACGGGACACTGGCAACACAACGTCAGACCGTGGGGGGAGCGACGATCATGTACGATGCGATTGTGGTGGGTACGGGGGGTGTGGGCAGTGCGGCGGCGTACCACTTGGCCCGGCGCGGCTGCCGAGTCCTGGGTCTCGACCGTTTTCCCGGCGGGCACGACCGAGGTAGTTCACACGGCCAGACTCGCATCATTCGGCTCGCTTACTTCGAACATCCCGACTACGTCCCGTTGCTGCGCCGCGCGTACGACTTGTGGCGTGAATTGGAGCAAGGCATCGGCCATACGCTATACGAAGAAGTGGGCCTGCTCGAGGTGGGACCACCCGATGGCGTGGTGATTCCGGGCGTGCTGGCCAGTGCCCGCCAGCACGATCTGCACCTGGATCTGCTCGACGCCCACCAGGTTGCTTCGCGTTTCCCCGGCTTTGTCGTGCCCGACGGGCACGTTGCGGCCTTCGAGCGGCGAGCGGGGTTTCTGTATGTCGAATCGTGCGTGCTGGCCCACCTGGCCCAGGCGTCGCAGCATGGCGCTGAGTTTGTCACAAACGAAAGCGTCGAGAACTGGTCGGCCACCTCGACCGACGTAACCGTACGAACGGATCGCAACGAATATCGGGGTCGGCGGCTGATCATCAGCGCGGGGGCGTGGGCCAGGGACCTGCTGACGCAGCTCGGCATTCACTTTCCGGTGCGCCGCAAGCATCTGCATTGGTATCGAACCGATTCGGACATCTATCGCGCGACACTCGGCGCACCGTGTTTCTTCTACGAGACAGGGGGAGCTCATTTCTACGGCTTTCCGCAGATCGATGAGCGCGGCGTAAAGGTCGCTGAACACAGCGGGGGCACCGTAGTCGGGAATCCGTTGACCGACGACCGGTCTGTCGAAGCGGCCGATCGAGAACGCGTGGAGGCGTTTTTGAGTGCCCATTTGCCGCAAGTGAACCGCGTGCCCCTGCACCATGCCGTGTGCTACTACACGATGTCGCCCGACGAACACTTCGTGGTAGATCGTCATCCGGGGCACGACCATATCTGCTTTGCAGCGGGCCTGTCCGGCCACGGCTTCAAGTTCACGAGTGTGCTGGGCGAAATCCTGGCTGATCTGTCCTTGGACGGCGGTACTTCACATCCGATTGATTTTTTCGCTAGCCGCCGGTTCCAGCGTGTTTGACTGCCGCTCGGTGTGAGCTACGGTTCCCCGAGGGGGTGCCCGATGCGGATCGTCTGCTTAAGCAATATGAGTGATGGGCCGGGCTTTGTCGTGCGCCGGGTCCTGGCGGCCTTTCCATCCGCAAAGCTGCTGCAGATCCGTGCGGTCCCCCGGCGTTCGACGCTGCGCCGCAAGTTGCGGGGGCTGGCCCGCGGGGCCTGGATTCGGAAACTGGAGCAGCGGTGTTACTACCAAGGGTATTTCGCCCGGGGTCTGAAGCAGCTGGACGAGCGGCTGTATGGTCCGGAAGGCCCGCCGCCGGTGGCTGCCATCAAACAGATTGCGTCCACGGAAGTCAACCTTTCCACGGCGGCGACATGCGTGGCGTCGTTACGACCGGACGTGTTGCTCGTGGCAGGTGCTCCCATCCTGCGTCCGTCGATCTTCACGATTCCGCGGCTCGCCGCGATCAATGTTCATTTCGGAATCGCGCCTTGGTACCGGGGAGAGCACACGCTGTTCTGGCCGTTGTACTATGGAGATGAAAAGAACGTTGGCGTGACGGTGCACTTGATCGATAAAGGGATCGACACGGGACGGATGCTCGCCCAAGGATTCGTGGGGGTCGCCGCGGACGACGACGAATGGGCCATCGAAGCGAAAGCGGCCCGCACTGCGGCGGACGTCGTGGTGAAAGTGCTGCAACGCGGGGAGTTCGAACCTTCCTGGCAGCCGACTCGAGCCGGGCGAGGGCGAGTGTACAATTACAGCGATCGCCATGTGTGGCATGACGTGAGGCTGGCCCGTCGACGTCGCCAGGGTCTCACCGCCACCGCACCGCGGCAGATCGATTACTGTCGCCCCGCTGTTTCCGACGAGTCGATCGAAGCCGAACTACTGGCCATGGCGGCGCTCTGACGGACTAGGTGCTCTCGCTGTCACGTCTTGGTGGGTGGCGCGTGGTCGTGTTGCCGCGTCTGTTCACTTCCCC
>JBFWYF010000578.1:0-5233 GCA_050186685.1 Pirellulaceae bacterium | reverse complement strand
AGCGTCAGAAACCAGACGGCGGGCGCCAGGGGCCAGAATGAGTAGAGCCCGGATGTGTACCCCCACGGTCGGTTGGCCGGAATAATCCACGCCAGAGGCAGGTAAAGAACGAGCAACACAGCAAGGAACGTCGTACGCCGCGCCGACGATCGGCGACACGCCAGCCAGCCCACGACCGGATACGCTGCCACGACTATTGCCGCCGCCGGTTCGAGTCCCACATAACGGAGCACTGCCAGAACGCCCGCGGCCGCGGTCATAGAGCCCAGCAACCTGCGCAGGCTGAATTGATGGATTCGAGGATCCTGTGAGGGTGATCGCGGCTCGGTACCTGCATCGAATGCCGTGCCGCAAAACTGAGCGGCACCAGCAGCCCGTTGCCAGTGGGCTTTCCAGGAACATGGGCCGAATGTCAGGCCCCAGGGAAGTCGAGTCACCTGAGACGTGTCCAGGCAATGAACATGAAGCCAGCAGAAACCCAAGTGCGGCCAGGGCCAGCCCCGCAGTTCCAGCGCCTGGATTCGGGCCCAGGGAATCGTATGTGCTCGCCAGCCGAGCGGACTCAGCCGAGTGATGTGCAGGGTCCGCTGTGACGAGTCCCAGCAATAACGGTACAGCCGAGCCGCGGCCAGCGTTCCGATCAGAAACACGAAGGCCCAGCGCAACTCGGCCGCGACGGAGTGCCGGCTGGCCGGAGGCTGTATCCACTCGTACACCGCCGGAACGAGTGCAGCCGCAATCAAGCTGAATCCCGCGGCCAGCCACAGCAACGGTCCGCGATGGACCAGATAGCGTTGCGTTGTTGTCGACAGCCAGATAGTCATGCGGCCAGGTACCCTCGGAAACTCCTTCCCACGACAGGTGCGGTCATGAAATCCGATCATACCCGGCGAGAGTCCTCCTCTTCCACGTCGATGTTTGGCATGGCGCGGCAGCCCGGTGCACTGCGTGCTCGCGCCGATTGTTCGCATCATGCACGTCCGGGCCGCGGGCGGATTTGTGCTGCTGTCTGCGTCGGCCACGGCCCTGATTGCCGCCAAGTCGCAGTCGGGAGACCGTTACCACGACACCTGCGAAACACCGGTCAGGTGATCGTGGGGGACAAAGCCTTGGGTGTTCAGGATTGAGATGGCCCGCCTGCTCCGTCCATAATTCCCCCTGCCTGGACGGTCGTTCTTAGGAACTGCGGCGGGAGAAATGCCATGCGATCTCGGATTCTTCGCGGTTGGTCGATTAGGGGCCTGCTCGTGGTGGTCGGGGCCGTCGCGAATAGTGCGCGGGATCTGCCGGCACAGACCGCGCAGTGGATCTGGGGCGAGTCTCGCGGTGCGTCGGGCCCGCCGATGGTATGGCTGCGCGAGTTCACGGCACCCGCCTCGGTGCCAACCGCTCAGCTGTCCTTTGCTGCTGGCCATTGCGAGGCCGAAGTGCGGCTCAATGGCCGCCGCGTTGCGTCGCTGGATGGCTACTCCGCACCCTGCGTGCGCGATGTCACCTCGCTGCTCGTTGCCGGGCGGAATCAGCTGGAATTACGGGCCTTGTCGACCGGTGGGCCCAGCGCCGTGGCTCTACGTCTGGAGGCGACTGCGGCCACCGGACAGGAGGTGCTGATCGTCACCGACGAATCCTGGAATCGGGTCACGCCGGCGCCGGCGGAGAATGCGCCACCCGCTCCCGCCGAAACCGTCTCGCTCGGCGAAGTTCACGAATTCGAACTCGACCCGCGGCGACAGTTCGGGCTCGCGCCCACCGACGACTATGAGCAGTGGCGGCGGGCGCTGGGAGATGGCGCAGAGCCGGCATCTTTTCAGATCCCGGACGGTTTCGAAATCGCCCGAGTCCGGGCCGCACAAGCCGAGGAGGGATCCTGGATCAGCCTGGCCTTCGATCCACGCGGACGGCTGGTGATCGGTCGGGAGGACCGAGGCCTTCTGCGGGCCACGTTGTCGGACGATGGCACCTCAGTCCAAGTGATGGAGACGATCGACAATTCCTTGCTCGAGTGCCGTGGATTGTGTTTTGCCGGGGACAGCCTGTATGTCAACGCGAACAATTCCAAGGCCTTTTACCGGCTGCGCGATTCGAATGGCGACGACCGTTTCGACGATGTCCAACTCTTGAAGCGACTGCCCGGCAGCGTGGGGCATGGTCGCAACGACGTCGTGCTCGGACCGGACGGTTATCTGTATCTCATGCATGGCGACTCCGTGGAAATTCCGCGCGATGCGGTCGATTGGACCTCGCCCTATCGAGAGCACCGCCAAGGTAAGAGCACCCTGGAGGGACACTTGCTCCGCACGGACTTGGAGGGCCGTCGGTGGGAGGTGCTGGCCGCGGGACTACGGAATCCCTACGGCATTGCGTTCCATGCGGACGGCGAGCCGTTTACCTACGATGCGGACGCCGAGTTCGATATGGGGGCTCCTTGGTATCGCCCCACCCAGGTGAAGCATCTGACGACCGGCTCCGACTTCGGGTGGCGGGGCGTGACGGGCAAGTGGCCTCCTTATTACCCCGATCACCCCGACAACGCCCCCCCGAATGTGCATATCGGCAAAGGATCGCCCACCAGCATTCGGTTTGGTTATGGCAGCGCTTTCCCTCGGCCGTATCAGGAGTCCCTGTTCATTCTCGATTGGGCATATGGACGAATTATCGCCGTCCGCCTGGTTCCGTGGGGCGCGAGTTACCTGGGGCAGGCCACTCACTTCCTGCAAGGCCGTCCCCTGAACGTGACGGACCTGGATTTTGGGCCGGATGGCGCGATGTACTTCGTCACCGGGGGCCGCAAGACGCAGTCGGCCCTGTATCGTGTCCGGTACCGGGGGACGCCCGGTACCGCGGCGCTCCCCAGTCCGTTCGCCGAGGCACGCGAGCACCATGCCCGCCAGGCCCGTACCCGGCGCCGCGAACTCGAAACGCTGCGTGAACTGCCGCCGGCCGACGTTCTGGCCAAAGCGTGGCCAGCATTGGGTGAGTCCGATCCGTGGCTGCGCTCGGCCGCGCGTACTGCCGTCGAACGACTGCCCGTCGAGACGTGGCGCGATCGGGCGTTTACGGAATCGCATACCGCCACCCGGCTAACTGCCCTGCTGGCGCTTGCGCGGAGCGGCGCGACTTCCCTCTACGCAGACGTTGTACGGCAGCTGAACGTCGAGCCGCTGGATCGCCTTCCGCCCGGCCAGCTCGCTGTCGCCTTGTACACCTATCAACTCTGCCTGGCGGAGGGGACTGAGCGGAATGCAACGGAATGGCGGACTGCCACCGCGCGACTGAACGACCTCTACCCCTACGACATCGATGAAATAAACCACTCCCTGAGCCGGCTGCTAGCGACTCTGGGCGGCCCCGACGTGGTCGCCAAGACCCTCGACCTGCTGGGACGATCGCGCGATCAGGCCGAGCAGCTGCACTACCTGTTCGTTTTGCGATCCGTATCGGACGGCTGGACCCCGCCGCGGCGCCAGCAGTACGCCGCCGAATGGAAGCGTGCGGCGACTTTCCTGGGGGGGCAAGGCATGGCGGGCTTCCTCCAGCAGATCCGCGACGACGTGCTGGCGGCATCCTCGGCCGCTGAACGCACCGCTTGGGCCGAGTTGTTACAGACAACGGGCGAAACCGAACCGCTGCCCGTGCGCCATCACGTCCGCTCCTGGACCCCGGCGGATGTGGCGGAGTTGCTGATGCCCGCCAGGAAAACGCCGGATCTGGCTCGGGGAGCACGCCTGTTTCGCGAAGCACTCTGCAGCCGCTGCCACCGCGTCGGGCACGAGGGACAACTCGTCGGGCCTGACCTTACCGATGTCAGCCGCCGCTTCAGTCGCCACGATATCCTCCTGTCTATTCTGGATCCCTCTCGAGTCGTGGCGGAGAACTACCGCAACCAACGGGTGGAAACAGCCGGCGGCCGCGTCTACGTCGGACGCTTGGTGGCGACGGGTGACTTTCGCTCCTCGTCCGTGCGCATCGTCACGGACCCACTCCAGCCCCGGCAGTGGACAGAGGTTCCCAAACAAGACGTCGTGGCCCTCACCTCGCTCCCCGCCTCGCCGATGCCCGCCGGCTTACTGGACACGCTTACCCACGAGGAGGTCCAGGATCTGCTGGCCTTCCTCGACGGGCCGTAGCCACCCTTGCCCGAGCTTGGCCATGCCAGACGAGGTCCAGCCACTTCCTCGCCCGTTGCTGCGCGCTCTGAGACTGCGCGCTCTGAGACTGCGCGTTCGCCGCTCAATCTGCTGGCAGGCAGCGCACGGCAGAAGGCCCCGGCGCCAAGGTTTTCTCGAAATTTCTCGGAGGCCACACTCTGTGTATGCATGAACAGCCTGCCCGGAAACATGGATGATGCACTGAAAAGAGATATCTGCCAGCATTCGGTCCGTAATGTCTCGGGCGACAGCGAAAGGCGGTTTTACCTCAATGGCAGGTAGTGTGGCATGGAGATTGCTAATCCGTGCGACGAACGGTGATGACTCTCCCCAAACATTCTCGAAGGGTTTGTGACTTATGTTGAGCGCTGTGTGCAGTCCCTCCACTCTCGACGCGATGCCGATATCTGACGTCTCGAGCCGGCTTCAGGAGGAGGCGACTCTAGCGCTAAAAGCCACGGGGTATCCGGATCTAGCGAAGCTGGGTTGCGAGGTGAAGCGTGGTGTCTTAGTTCTGTCGGGTTTCGTATCGTCGTACTATCTGAAGCAACTGGCGCAAGAGGCCGTGTTGCGGCTGAAGCCGGAGCACGGTTTGCGCAATCACATCGTCGTCTCCTGAGCCACCCTAGCGCGCGGCGCGCGGTGGCGGTATGACACGCCTGTCGCAGATTGACACAGTGAGGCGTGAGGCGGAAGGCTTGAGGACGAGACTCGCTTGACCCCTCATATGGAGGGTTTCTCTGACGCCCGCGTTTCCGTGAGATTCCTCGAGATCCTCCTCGACTGGTTCGCTCCCTCACCCCAGAGATTTGCCGCGAACAGTGCCGATCTACGAGGGTGCTGATGTCGGCATGTGCCAGTGTCGGAGGGGGCCAACCCTTTTTGCCGGGGAGGCTCCGAGGAAGGCACGCCAGGAAACACCTGGCCGGGGACATCGTTTGGCTCATAAGATCCGGCAAGTTCGCCGGACTCATGCCGCTCTCACGCCCTCCATCTTGCTCCCCAGGGCGAAAAATCTGTACGCCTTCCCCCTTCCCCCTTCCCCCTTCCCCCTTCCCCCTCAAGCCTCAAGCCTCAAGCCTCAA
>JBFWYF010000577.1:0-5274 GCA_050186685.1 Pirellulaceae bacterium | reverse complement strand
TCACCGTGGTCGACCAGCGGACCGATGGTGAAACCGGCGAACTGTTCACGCAAGTCGAGTTTCAGGAACTGTCCGACGAAGGCGTGGGCGTCGATGCAGCTCGCCAGTTCCGAATTGCCGGCGACGTGGTGTACGTCGACGCCTGGGTCGTCAAGTTCGACGATAAATACATCGAAGAAGCGGCGCTCGATCGCGCCACGTCGCTGGTACTGTTCCGGCGCATCTTCGGCGAACGGCAAAAGCCGAGCGAAGGTTTCCCGCTGGACGAAGCCGGCATGCGGCCGACCGTCTATGGCCGGGGCGGCAATCTCACGGAGCTGGAGAAGAAGATCTGGGGTGACTTCTGGAGCGTCGCCAACGACGAACAGCGGCAGGCTGAGCTGGGCATTCGAGCCGCGCACGGCGAGGCCCCTTCGCTGAAAGTGCAAAAAGGAAAGTCCTACCGGCTCGAACTGCGCAGCTCCGGCGGACTTACCTTGACTCCTGAGGCCGATGTCCCACGCCCGCCGAAACCGGCCGCGTAGCCTGCTCTTACCCCGCATCGACAAAGACGACTTCGCCGAAGTCCGTCACGACGGGATGCGAACCCGCGTCGACCGGAGCGTTTCCGGGTCGCACGCACAGAGCCGTGAGCAAGCCAGCCTGGCGTGCCGCATCCAGCTCCGCGGGAACATCGCTGACGAACAACAGTTCCGCGGGCGCCTGCTGCAGGTCCCGCGCTATCCGGGAGTAGCTCTCCGCCTCTTTCTTTCCGCCGACCGTCGTGTCGTAGTGGGCGCGGAAGTGCGGCAAGAGATCGCCGTAGATCGTATGGCCAAAGAAGAGCCGCTGTGCATGGACACTGCCCGAGGAATAGATCGCGAGCGTGAGGCCCCGCTGTCGCCAAGCCGCCAGCGCGGGAGGCACGTCGGCATAGACGTGGGCCTGCAATTCCCCGGACCGGAAGCCTGCCTCCCAAATCAGCCCCTGCAGCTGTTTGAGCCCCGTCCGTTTGGCGTCCATTGCCATCAACCGTTCGACTTCGTCCGTCACCAGGGCGCGAGCGCCGGACTCGTCCCGGCCGGCGGACCAGGCCGCCCAGGATGCCGCTCCGGCGTCGCGAGCCAACGCCTCGCGGGCGGCCGCCAATTCCGCATCCTGCCAGTGGCCGCGCAGATAACCGCCCAGCTCCCGGCGCACGTAGGGAAACATGTAGTCGTACACGAAGCTCACCGAGGACGTCGTGCCCTCGATATCCAGGAGAATCGCACGGCCCGCAAAGCGCAGCATGATCGGGACACAATCCATGCCTGGAGAAGGAGGACGGGCCGCCACGCGGCGGCCTGCATCAGATCCGGACGCCCGACTCGGTGCGGGGCGTCTGCCGCGAAAGATACTGCGGACCCCAGCACACGGGTGCGTACCGCTCGTGAACTCCCTCGGCGACGTAGTGCGGCGTCCAACCCGCAGCGTCCTGGAACAGCCGGATGCAGCGAATCGTGCGGTCTTCGCACAGCTCAAACCAGTGCTGTGTACCCGCCGGAACATTTATCAAATCGCCCGCTTCGACGGTGATGCTGAACACCGGACCCGTCGGCGGGTGAATAAAGAACACACCGCTGCCTTTGACGGTGAATCGCACCTCGTCCTCGCTGTGCGTATGTTCCTTGCTGAACTTGGCCAGCATTGCGTCGAGGTTGGGAGTCGCCGGTGAGACCTGGATTACATCCGCCGTGACGAATCCACCGCGCTGCTTCAGCCGCTCGATCTCCGGCGCATAGGCTTCCAGGATGGCTTCGCTCGAGGCGTCGGGCGTCACCCGTTCGCCGACGTCCCATTTCTCGTACCAGATGCCGAAGGGAGCGAGAAACCGGGTGATTTCGCCCGGATCGGTCAGCGTACGGCTTTCGTCGGGAATGGATATCGACGCCATGTGCAGGTCCCCTCAATAAATGGCGAACACCGCGTCCCGGCAGCTCGGGTCTGTCGGCACTTCCGGCCGATGCCCGCTCTCCACGCCGTTCGGCAGGACGCGGTCAGCGGGGCCAGTCTAACACAGGGGTCCGGTTCGTCAATCGGCGCGTCCGACCCAGAGAAGCGTGTCTCACGCGGAGCCGCCGCCGTACGCCGATGCCCGTGCGACCGTCAGACCGCGGTTACGATCTTGGCGAACTCGTTGGATTGAATGTCGTACTTCTCGACCAGCCGGTACAGTTTGCGCCGATCAATCCCCAGGGCCCGCGCGGCGCGCGTCTTGTTGCCGGACTCGCGTCGCAGCACTTCGACCACCTTCGCCCGCTCGATCGTGGCAAGGTCGTCGGTGAACACGACTGCCGGTGCGCGGTTTTCCATCACGGGTGCCGACTGGTCCGTTACCTCATGCGGCAGGTCCTTGAGCCGTACCATATTGCCTTCCGCCATGATCTTGCCACGTTCGATGGCATTGAGAAGCTGACGGATATTACCCGGCCAGTTATAGCGTTCCAAGGCGCGCAGTGCATCTTCTTCAATGCTCCATCCCGGACCGAGGAAGCGATTGACCAGCAGCGGAATGTCGCCCTCGCGCCGTCGGATCGGAGGCAGCTCCAGCGACATGACATTGATGCGGTAGAACAGGTCCTCGCGGAATCGGCCGGCCCGCACCTCCTCCGCCAGATTGCGGTTGGTGGCGGCAAGCAAACGCACATTCACCTTGCGTTCCTTGATGGAACCCACGCGGCGCATCGAACCGTCTTCCAACACCCGCAGGAGTTTGGCCTGCAGCGAGCCGGGCATTTCGCCAATTTCGTCAATGAACAGCGTGCCCCCGTCGGCTACCTCGAACAGCCCCGGCTTGGCACTGGCGGCGCCCGTGAAAGCCCCTTTCTCGTGCCCGAACAACTCGCTTTCCAGCAGCGTTTCCGGCAACGCCGCGCAATTGATCACCACCATCGGTTTGTCAGCCCGGTTGCTGGCCTGGTGCAGCGCCCGAGCGACCAACTCCTTGCCGGTCCCGCTTTCTCCCTGAATCAGAATCGCTTTGTCGCTCGGACCCGCGCGTTCGATGAGCCGGAACACCTCCTGCATCGCCGGCGATCGCCCCGTCATCTCCGACTGCGGCTGCGTCCGCTGCAGCAGGGCCTTCAACTGGCGATTCTCTTTCCGCAACTGCCGGCGCTCGTACGCGCGCAGAATTACGGTTTCGAGATCCTGCAGCGGAAAAGGCTTCTGCAAGAAATCGAACGCGCCCAACTTCATGGCCTGGACGGCGGTCTCGATCGTGCCTTTGCCGGTCAGCACCACCACTTCACAGTCCACGTGCTGTTCGCGGAACTTTTCCAGCAACTCGACGCCCGACATCTCGGGCATCATCATGTCGACGACCGCCACGTCGAATTCGCGGCGCTGGGTCAAGTCCAATGCCGCCGAGCCATTGGAGGCATCGGAAATGTGAAATCCGCCACGAGACAACCGACGCACCATCGTGTCCCGAAACTCGTCGTCGTCGTCGACTACCAATAACTCGACTATGGCGCTGCTCGACATTCCCAAATATCCTCGGCTCAAAAAGATCTGACGCCGTAACTCGCCCGCCCCCCGGATCGCGCCTCAGACGCAAGTCGCCCGCGCACAGTTGTTCCTGTGTCGAGCCTCTGCCGCGTAGGGGGTGCCCGCGCACGGAGTCTCTCCGCGTCCGTATCGTCGCGGAGAGTTCGGGCTGGCAACGCGGTGACGCAAACGGTATGCCGTCATCGCTTTCCGCAAAAAGGGCTCGCGCGCCCGCCATCTCTCGCCCCGCAACCCCCATATGGCGCGCGGTTCCGCGCATTGCGCGCCTTTCCGCACAGCATGGTTGGACACTTTAGCACAGCTCGCCGTGGGCGGCGGAAATCGGAGGCGGGGTGACCGAAGTCGGAGCACGGAGGCTCCCGGGCGCGGCTCGCAGGGTGTGCCGCCGCATGTCCATCGACGTGCTGGCATCCGACAGCGACCTTGGCGCATCACTTGCAAGTTACTCCTGGCGCGTGTTGTGTGTGTCGCGCCTTGACGCGCCAGAAGAGGGTCCGATGTATCCAGCTTTGGATCGATTAGGAACGTTGCTTGTACGGGACGTCATGACGCGCCATGTCGTGTGCCTCGCTCAGGACCAGACTTTGGCAGAAGTGGCCGAGGTCTTTACCAACAAGGACATCTCATCGGCGCCGGTCGTCGATCACAACGGGACGCTCGTCGGTGTCTTGAGCTCCGTCGATTTTCTCAAGCATCGTGCCGAGGAGGACGCGGCGGAGCGGGGGGCAAGTGGGGCGAGGCAACCGGCTGAAAAGCGCGTGCGGGATTGCATGACGCGACACGTGGCATCTATCGGCGCCGACGAGTTGTTGTTGCGAGCGGCGCAGATCATGTGTGCCCGTCACGTGCATCGCCTGCCGGTAGTGGGCGAGGACCATCGTATCGAGGGTTTGGTCAGCACCATGGACATCGTCTCGGCCATGGTAAACGCGATCGATGAAGCGGAAGCGTCCCACTTCGGCATTAAGGACTTTTGAACCGAGGCCGGCAGATCGTGGTCGTCCGAGATCGTGGTCGCCGACAGAGAGGTCGCCGCCATGGCGAACGACGTCTCCCAGTTTCTCTGTCATTCCAATCGCTATCCGGACCCGACGACGAGTGTGGAAGTGCGGGAGACCCACATCTCGTGGATCTACCTGACGGACCATTACGTTTACAAGTTGAAGAAACCGGTCCGATTCGAGTTTCTGGATTTCAGCACGCCGGAGCGGCGCCACGAGGCCTGTCAGCAGGAGCTGGCCCTGAACCGGCGGTTGGCACCGGACGTGTATCTGGAAGTCGTGCCGGTGGTCCGGGACGGACGCGGCAAGTTGCATCTCGGCGGGGCGGGGCGGCCACTGGATTGGACCGTCAAGATGGTGCGTCTGCCCGCCGCCGCGGCGCTGGACGAGCTTGTGCGGGCTCGGCGGCTGGATGAGCGGAGTGTCGACCAGCTAGGGGCGACGCTGGCGTCTTTCTATACGCGGCTCCCGCCGCTCACCATCCGCATCGATGCGTATTGCCGCCAGTTCGATCACCATATCCGGGCGAACGGCGAGGAATTACAGAACCCCGAATATGGATTGCGGCCCGAGCAAGTGACGCGCGTGCAGGGCGTGCAGCTGCGCTACCTGCACGTGTACGAGGAACAGCTGGTGGATCGGGTGCGGGACGGGCGGGTGGTCGACGGGCACGGGGACTTGCGACCCGAACACATTTACCTGACCCCGACCCCGAAGATCATCGACTGCATTGAATTCAGTGCCG
>JBFWYF010000576.1:0-5281 GCA_050186685.1 Pirellulaceae bacterium | reverse complement strand
AAACGCCGGAGGACCGCAAGACGTTCAGGCGGACACCGCACTCCTTGAGTCACGCGTTCTCCGTACGAGGCCATCTCCGCCATGCCTTCCTTGTACCATTCGGGACCGGTCTGGCCGAACGTCTGAACACAGTAGGCATGCACGACCTCGTGTTCGAGAACACCGGGTGTCATCGACGCATAAATGACCGCCTGGCGGGAACCGCGGGCCAGATCGCGCAGATCGCGGCCCTTGTCGCGTGCCTCGGCGGTCAACGTGGCGCCCCCGACACCACGAATCAGTACGTGCGCCAGCGGATGGGGCAAGGAACCATTGGGCCACGCACCGAGATCCTGGACCAGATAGCATTGAATCTTGCCCCTCGCCGGACGGCGCCAGCATTCGGTAGCGAATTCGAGCGATCGTTCCATTCGTCGCACGGCGTCGCGGGCCGAAGCCTCGTCCGAATCGGTATGCAGAATAAAATGCGGTGATTCGATGACGGAGCGAATGTTCGCAGCGGGGCGAGACGTGTCCGGTATCCGCTCGTTTGCCTGCGACGTAAGCGGAACGAGCCAGGCCAGCAGCAGGGCGCCCGCGAAGTAGAACAGGCGCCCGCCACACGCACTTGAGTTCGATGGATCCTCGGTGGTGCCCTCAGTCATCGAGCACCCGCAGTTGGACGTCATCCACCGACAACTCGCCTGTGGCGCCGAACAACCCGACAGCCATGACCGCCAGTCGGGCTCGAGGAGGAATTCGTACGGTATGCGTGCGTCGAGCCGGGGCAATATCGCCCTGCCAGCGGCCAAGGACGCTGGTTCCCAAGGCTCCCCGGTTTTCGTCGAAGAATGTCAATTCGATATGGCCCAGTTGTTTGGACATGGGAGCCGCCTGGATGTTTCGGGCCTCAATCCACAGACTCACCTCCAACTGCTTGACGCGGCGACCGTCCATGGCGAGCGACTGCAGTGCCTGAGCCCCCCGCCCTGGCGTCTCGTTACGGAATCGCAGCCAGTGCCTGCCCTCCGGGGCCGCACCGTCTTCGATCTGAGTCGCCTGGCGCACGTAGTACCAGCCGGCCGGCACTCCTTCGTCCAACATCGTCTCGAACCCGCCGTTATGGACGCGCGGCAATCCCTCTCCGTCTTTTTGCTCCCGTAATTCCTCGGCACGGCCCGTCATCGGAACAAAGAACGTCGGCTCCAGCGGTTCGCGCTCCAGCTTTCCATCGACCTTACGCAGCCGATACAGCGTCTGCTGGTACCGCTCGCCGAGGGGAACGACGATGAGGCCTCCCTCCCGCAACTGCTCGACGAGCGCGGGCGGAACTTTCTCGGGGGAACAGGTGACGATGATCTTGTCGAACGGGGCGTGTTCCGGCCAGCCCTGATAACCGTCCCCCAACTTGGTATGCACGTTCTGGTAGCCCAGGCGCCTCAAGGTGGCGGCGGACGTACGCGCCAGGGACTCGACAATTTCAATTGAGTAGACATCGGCCACCAGCGGACTGAGCACGGCGGCCTGGTAGCCGCTGCCGGTGCCAATTTCAAGGACCTTATCGGTCGCCTTCGGTTCGAGCTTCTCCGTCATATATGCAACGATGAACGGAGGCGAAATGGTTTGCCCGCCTCCGATGGGGAGCGCCATATCGTAGTACGACAAGCGCCGTTGCGCGGACGGTACAAACTGGTGGCGCGGTGTGTCGCGAATCGCAGCTTGCACGCGAGGATCCTGAATCCCCGCGGCAACGATCTCTTCCTCGACCATTCGGTGGCGCATCTCGGCCCAAGCCTGTTCGCCAGGTTCCGCCCCGACGGCCAGACCCGCGCACACCAGTATCCCGATCAGCGTCATGCGTGGATCATCACCCCGGGTACGAGGGGCAGCAGAGCAAGGAAAGATAGAGACAAAAGCCAGACCGCAACCCGAAGCAGCCAGAACGGTATCCGAGGGGGCTGCGCGAACTGTCAGGCATCAAGTCTAATCGCGCTGCGCTGCAACACCAGCCGTCGGGGTGGGGAATTTTCCGCCGTCGTGCCGGCCCGTCCATTCCTCTGCGGGGGTAAGAACCTCTGACGCGAGGCTATTCTCGGATGTGTCGCGCCTCGCGATTTAAGGCTCAATCTGTTGCCGGCGGTAACAGGCCCAGTACCATCCCGAATAGGGCGCACAGGAAAACACGCGCTCAAGACGAAAAGTGTGGCCGTCGATTTGCTCGACCCGCTTCCAGCCAGGCAGATGTGTCGCTTCCCCGTGCCGCACCAACCAGTCGGGGCCGGCCACCGGCCAGCTCTGCCCTCCGACATAGACGAACGTGCGAGGCGGCTGAACCGCCGTGCGGTAGAACGCGACGAGTTTGCCGATACCAAAATTATGGTCGCTGCTGATCACGATCGGATCGCTCGGCGACCGGGACGCCATAAAGGCGAGTGCCGCGCGGACTGGCCCGCGCCCGATCTGCACCAAACGTACTGTATGCCAGGTCTGGCCGATCAGGAGACACGCCACGGCGGCCGCATATCCCCACCGGCCCCAGCGACCGCGACGATACCACGCGGCGAGCGCGACCGAGAGGCACAACTGTCCGAGGAGGACCGGCACCAGAAAATAACGCGGAAACAGGAACGGTGGGGGAGCAACGAGCACCTGAAGAAGCGGCAAGCCCATAATGATGCCACATAGCCAACCTAGGGGAGCACGACGCCAGGTTCGCAGGCCGACGACGACACCAGCCAGGAAGAGAACGGCGACCACGACAGCCCCGGCCCCGCGCGCGGGGCCACCCGCGGCCAGTGACGCGGTCTCGCCAAGCACTCTCGCCAACGAATAGGGCGGCCCGCCTCCCAGCTCCATGACGCTCCATCGAGCCTTCCACAACGCGGCCGCGCAGCTGAGCGGCGGCCCATGCGTCCCTATCACGGACCTCAGCGGCACGCTCCAGGTCGATTGCCACGTGACACCGGCGAGAGAGCTACCGCCACTCGTCCCCCGGCCCGCGTCGAGCCGGTCCGGCTGCCAACCGGGACCTGCCCGGCGTCGAGACACCTTGGCGGGCGTGAACGCTCATGGAACAACGTCCACATCGCCGCACCAGCACTCACGTGCGCGAACAACGGGTGAGCGAGCAATCCGAGCAGGCCAGTCACCCAGAACATGATCAGCCAACCCATTCGCCCCGTGTCCGTCCAGCGGAGCAGCGTCTCGACCGCGGCGCAGGTAAAGAGGAGCAGCCATGCGTAACCGCGGGCTTCCGAGGAGTAGTGAATCAGCAGGTACGAGCTGCCCAGCACCGTCAGGGCGGTCACTGCCGCCAGGCGTCCTTGGCGGGCCGCCAGTACACTGCCAAGCCACACCGTAGCCGTGCCGGCCAGCACGGCGGGAATACGGCAGGCGGCAGGCGCCAGTTCGGGCCCCAGCAACCAGAGCAGGCAGGTGTTGAGCAGGTGATTGTTGTCGTGCCGCAGATCGGTGAAGATCCGCAGGGGCGAAGCAACCGATGACGCCAGCTCGAGCGACCAGATTTCGTCGAGCCACAGTTCGCCCGTCGTCGCCGCCAAGCGCAGGAACAGCGCGCCGGCGAGCATGATTCCGATGAACAACGACGGCAGTCGCGCGGGATGGAGGACCGCCCAACGCCAGGCAGGCGACAGCACGTAACCCTCCGTGGGCCGCTTAGCGGCCGTAGAGCACTCCCTCGGGCAGAGTCGGTGCAACCGCCGCCGCCGAGCGTACGTCCCGAGGGACGGCCACCATGGCTGAAGTCGGGCTGCTGGTGCGAATCAGCGTCGAAACAAGCGTTTCTGGGGCGAGTCCCATCCCTACCGTCGCGAGCGAATACTCGGCGATCCGATTGTTGTAGTCGATGATGGCGTCGACGAAATCGCGCCGCGCCTGTTCCTGACTGGCGACCACTTCTAACACCAGCGTCAAAGGCGCAGCTCCCTGCCTGTATTGTCCCACGATGACGTCCGAGGCCCGCTCGGCAGCGGCCACGGCCACCACGCGCCGTTCGATCAGCCGCAGCTTGTGGGGCAGCGTGTGGTGAAGCTGGCGGACCTCGATGGAGGCCGGACGCTGCGCGAAATACATGTCAAAGTTGGTGCGATAGGCGCTGACCAGCGGCAAATCCGCCGGCCACGGCAGCAGTCCGTCCCACGCCATGGCGCTGGCCCGCATCAATCGGAACTGCGCCGCCAGCAGCCGCTCCTGTGCCGACTCGTCGTCCGATTCGGCCTTCGTTACCGCAACCTCATAGAGCGAGCGATCTGGCTCTTGATTGGGTTCCGGAATGCTCGACAGCAGATACTCGACGTTGCCCGCCGTATACCGAGCGCGGGCAATGGCGTGAGTGAGATCCCAATAGGCACCGATGATGGCCGCCTGGGCCGCCGGGTCGCCACCACGGGCGAGTACCTCCACCAACCGTACCCGCCGCACTTTGGGTGCCGTTTGCTCGTCTAACGCGAGAATGCTGCCGACTAGGTCCGCGGCCTGCTGCAACTCCTGCGACGGCGCGGCAGAGGCGCTTACGGTTGCCGTCGCAGGCCCGCCGAGGGATGCTGACGGCGGATTGTTTGCCTGTGCTGTCTGACCCGACAGCGATTGTGGAGCGAGACCGCGGGCTGGTGCCTCGGACCCGAGCGACCGAATCGCAGCACTCGGACGAGCGGAATCAACTTGGGCCGCCGGCACGCCGAAATCGGCGGACGATCGCCGTCCCAGACCACCGGGTTCCGCATTGCCGGTCGGCAGGAAACCGCCGCCGCCAGGCAGGACAGACGGTATGGGGGAATCCTGGTCCGAAACAACCGCGGGCGACGAGCCGGGGGGTGCCCCAAACGAGGACGAGCTAGCTGGTGGAAGGTCTCCTGCCGCTCCCGTCTGGCCGATCACCAACAGAACCGTGATGAAATTCATGGCTTGCCTCCCTGCAACTGCCAGACACCGCATCCTTACCATTCCGTGTCGCTTAACCTCGCAGGAAGCGGCCGACACGTCAATATCGTTCGGACGCACGGACACTCCCACACTTCACCGCCACACCGTACGAGGGAGCGGGAACCGTGTGCACGGCCTTTCATCGGCTCACCGTCGTCGAGCTCCGCCGCTCTGTACCCTGGACTGTGCGGCTGGTAGCGTATGGGAGCGATTTCTCTTGAGTGCAGCTGCTAAGGAAAGGAAAGGCGATGGGTCGGTCAGCGCGCGGGTGGTGGATCGTAGCAATCGGATGGCTCTTCAGCTGTGTCGTGGGAGTCGTGGGGGCCGAGCGCCCGAACATCCTGTGGTTGATCGCCGAGGA
>JBFWYF010000575.1:0-5331 GCA_050186685.1 Pirellulaceae bacterium | reverse complement strand
GACCGCAATTGTCCTGATTACACCTCTGAATGAACCGCTTCTGCGAAAGCCGTATGCGGGAAATCCGCACGTACGGTTTGATGAGGAGGAGGGCTCGGCCCACAACCGACCCTCCTTACTCTACCGGGAACCCTTCTCCCCGGGGGCTCGCAAGGCCAAACGCAGAATCCGCCGAAGTCGCCGAGAAATGCAGGGAGCGTCAGCGGGCTCTGCGCTCTCAGCGTGCTCTGCGGGAACCTGCCCGCCGGAGTCGCGCAAGGCCAAACGCAGAAGTCGCCGACGGCCGCCGAGAAATACAGGGAGTGTCGGGTGTCATTGCTGGTCACCGAACCCGGGCGCGGAATCGTAGGATGCCCCCTTCGCGCACGTCCAGCGGTTGAGTCAGTTCCCACCGCAGAACACGCACGGAACCGTCTTCCTGTTCGGTAAAGAAGTTCGCGGGCAGCGTCGAGCTCTGGCTGTCGGCCACATACTCGAGCCGGTCGTGCAGGCGGTCAACGATCGTCACGTTGCCGATCGTCTGATCGCCGACATTGTCGAAGCGAATCGTGAAGTCGACGGTGTCACCCGGTTTGGCATCCCCACGCGACGCGATTTTGACGACCTGCAGCCGCGACTTGCCCGGCGGCAGTTCGTAGGTATAGATCGATTGGAGCGGCAAGTTGCCCACGAGCTGGACGGCGGGCTGGCTGTCGATCAGCACCTGGGGAGCCTGGTTGTGTGTCCAGACAATGGCGGACGCCAGCCGCTCGGCGAGCACCGGCTGTTCGGCGGTGTCGTAGGCGCCGCGCCGAATGAGCGTGAGATTCTCGAACGGGAGGAACTGATCCTGCGCCGTCATAGGTACGAGCGAGTTGTCGACTCCGATGCCGCGCGTCCGTTCGCGGAATTTCTGCGGGGCCGTGACAATGTGCTGGCGGCCCGGCTGCAACGGCTGAACGACGGTTGTCGGTTCGCCGATGTCGCTGCTCTGGCTGATCGCCAACGGGAATTCGACACCCGCCGGCCGGTCATGCTGCTCGTTGACCACCGGAGCGAAGACCTTCCGCACGGCGGCGAAACGCGGCGCATACAGGCAGACCTCGTTCGTGGGCACCACTTTCGTTCGTCCGTCGATGGTGTCGTAGTGGACCACGGTGTCGCCGGGTTGCAGGCCGCGGACGGTCCAATCGCGGCGGACGACGACTTCGGGCGGCAGATCGCCGCCATTGCAGACGAACTCCTCCGGAGCGCGATAGTTCGTGGGAAGTGGGCCGCAGCCAGGGCCGCAGTTCGGGTCGCAGCCGAGGCACGCGGGCTGGGGCATGTCTCCCAGCCGGCGGCAGGTCGGACATCCGTCGCCGAGATGGCGCGCGGCCACAACGGCCGGGTCCCTTCGAAACGCCGGTTCGTGCTGGGTTGGCGCGGTCCGGTCGGTTAAGGCGGCGGTCGCGCCCCGCCGTACTGCCCCTGTTTGATCGCTCGGTGCCAGCGGCGCAGGGGTCAACGTCTGGCAGCCGCTCACCAGTCCGACGGCCAGCGCGCAGGGCAGCCAGTACCGGGAAAAGGAACACAGGCATATCCGGCGAGTCGGGTGTCTGGCGTTCATCGCTGATAGGGATTCGCAAAAGTCGGTTGAAGGCGATGCTGGTACGGCGCGGCGGTCCGGCGTGGGATCGCCTGGTTTTCACGTTCGATCGCGCGGTCGAGCGGGTCGACCTGCGGTATCTGCGCTGGTTCGGACACTGGGTATTCGAACAGCTCGAGCGGCGGCGAACCGAAGCCGGGGATGCCACCAAGTTCGTTCTCGGCCGGCACCCGCGAGCCCATCCGCACGATGGCCATGGGCCGCCCGTAACGGTCGGCGACAAACAGTGGATCGTCCTTTGGTCCGACCTCGATCACGCGCTGCTGTTGAGGATCGTCCGCCTGGGGCAGCGGGTTATCGGAGTCTTCCAGATAGATGACGCGGGTGACGAACCGTCCGTCCAAAGCCAGGTCAATCTCTTCCCGGCTGAACTCGACCGGCACAGGATAGCGCAGCTGCAGGCCTTCAGGCGGGTACAAGCGATTGAGGACCTCGATCGTCGGGTACAACTCGTCTCCGGGCCGGCTGGGCAGCCCGGTCAGCTTCAGCTGGTAGACATGGCCTACCAGCATGCCGACCAGCACGGGCCCGCGCTGCGGCGCACCGAAAGCGCCGTCGATCAGCGGCGATATTTCCACTCCGTCAGGCCCCCGCAACTCGACCGGCTGGCTGTATCCCGCCAGGAAGGGGCTGCGCATCAGCTGCTGCTGACCCACGACTCCCGGAGGCATGTCCGCTCGATGCAGGTAATGCCGCGGATTCTGTTGGGCAGTGGCCGAGGCACACCACCCGGCGGCAGCCGCGGCCAGCCACGCTGCGGCGAGTGATAGGTGACGGTCCTGTAAGCGGGTGTTCTTCATAGGTGGCGTCGCATGAAAAAAAAGGGGCTCAGCGTACGGAAGTCAGTCGTTGTCAGCCTTGCGAGGACGATCAGGGACCTCGTCGGCTGCAAGACTGAACTCCGTTCGCTGGCCCCACCCCCCTGAACAATTCGTTACCCGATCGTTCCGAGTCTGCGATCAGCGGCAGTTGGGATCGTCGCTGATCACATGCGTCCGGTCACCCCGCGGCTGCTGGTAGGGGAGCGACGGATGAATCATCTGTTCGCGGATAAACACGCGGCTCGCGGGCTTCGGATAGCTGTAGCCCGGCGTCTGGCGAACGTGGACCTTGACGGCTTCGGTCGGGCCGGGCAGGTGCATGTGGGTGTGATTGCGGATCACGTGCTTCTGCAGACCGGCCGGAGAACCGAAAGGAATATGGGGCGGTCCCGGCAATCCGATCGGCGTACCCGACATGGGCATGCCCCACTGAGGTGCCGAGACGCCCGCGACGAAAGCCGGCGCTCCACCGTAGCCGTAAGCATCGGGAGGCAGAGCCGCGGGGCCACAACCGGCGGGGCCGCAGCCCGCGCCCTGTGCCAGATAGCCGGCCGCGATCACCGGATCGGCATTGCCGCCGGGCATTTCGACATCCTTGTTACCCAGGCGAATCACGGCCATGATCGCACCGCGACGGTCGGCCTCCACGATCGGATCCATGCCGGGATCCAAGCGCGTACTGACCAGAGTCTCGACGCCTGCCAGTGCCATCTCCTGGAACTCCGGATCGGGCAGATAGATCACCTTGGTGACGAAGTTGCCGCTCAGGACCTGATCAAAGTCCTCCTCGGTGAACTGCACAGGGATGGCGTTGTGAGCGAGGTAGGCCGCCGTGCGCGGCGTCGTGGGCCCGATCTCGAGCGTCGGATAAAGTTCGACGCCCTCACGACCGGGGATGTTGGTGATCTTCAAGCGATAGATGCCCCCCTCCGGAAAATTCCGGCGGCCGGGCACGACCAGCGGATCCGAGTCGAAGGACCCGATCCCCCCGACGTCCCAACGTACATTCATGGACTCGGGACGGTTGAACAGGATCTGTACCGAGTTGGATGCCGCGACCATTCCGACCACGTCGCAGTCGGGGCCGCCGCCCATCATGCCACCCACGGCCACCGCCTGGGCGACCGGCTCAGGCGTCAACACGCCCGGACCAGGTCCGGCCACTCCGGGGCCCGGCGCGAACAGCCGTTCGGCCGGCGGCAGATTATGCGACTTGAATCCTCCCGCACAGCCCATCGCTGCGAGCGTTGCGGCTACACATAAGCACCATAGTTCGAGTCGTACCTTCATGGTCTCCCCCTGCGTTGTCCGTATCGCCGCATTGTTGGGTCCACGGCGCCTGCCAATCGATCGATGCATTGCCGACGGCCAAATCACGTTGTCTCGTGCAACGGTTTTGCGGTATAGAATCCCCGCCACCGAGAACTGGGTCTCTGCCATGCCTGTCCCGAGGCATGTCTCTGCGACATTCTTCGGCGCGATACAAGTCGAATCTTTGGAAAAACCCGTACAGCCATCCAATGAGATACATCTTCCCTACGCTGACCGCCGCCCTTGGCAGTTGCCTCTGGATGACGCTAGCACGGGCCCAGGACGTGCCCACCGCCGAGGACGGCAATCAACTCGTCCGCACCGCCGCCACCGCCGTATTTGAACAGCCATGCCTCGGGGCCAAGATCCGCCAACGCGCCACCGTCATGGGACAGCAGGTCACCGGGCTTGGGTACTACGCCCAGCTGCACCAAGAACAGCGACTTCTGCTCCGGTATGAAGTCAAACTGCAACTCGCCGAAACGTCGACATCCCTGCTCCAAGTCAACGATGGCGACAATCTGTGGATCCGCCGCGATAAAGGGCCTCTGCAATCCCAGGCCTATGTCAGCCTCCGCAAACTCCGCATCGAACGCGCGAAGCATAGCGCCGCTCAGCCACCTGCTCCCGGCACCTTCGCCGTCGAGCTTGCCCTGGGCGGGCTCAGCCAGTCGCTGGCCCATCTTGCCGAATACTTCCAGTTCGCTCCGCCCCAGGAGTCCGAGTTAAAAGGGCTGCCAATCTGGGAATTGGAAGGGACGTGGACCCAAGAGCTGTGGGCCCGCCTAGTCCCCGGTAACTCGGCCGGAACGGCCGACTGGGAGCGATTGCCGGAACACCTACCCGATCATGTGCGGCTGACGCTCGGCCGCGATCAGAATTTTCCCCTCTTCCCGTATCGGATCGAGTACCTCAAGACGCAGCGCTCGTCGACCGTGGTCGGAGTGGCCTCCGGTCAGTCGTCACAGATTCTTCCGCTTGTCACCATGGAACTATTCGAGGTCGGCCGCCCCGCCCTGACCGCCGCTGACTTCACGTATCAACCGAGCGGGACAGAGGATGAGCTCACGGATGCGTACCTGAAGAAACTGGGCTGGATAGGGGATTCTGCTGCGGAAAAATGAACTGTGGGGGATTTTGGCGGCTTACGCTAATATTCCGGTCCATGTCCAGCCGAAATCTCTCATTCCGCTGGAAGAGCCCAATTCACCAGGGCTGGTGAATGTCTGCATCGATCACGGATGAGTGAACTATGGTTCTGCGGCGCTTAGGCATCGAGATCGCGCGTTCCTGGTCCGAGTTATCGGAAGCGAAGGTTTTCAGGCAGGCGGCTACGGCCGCGGCCGCAGTCACCGGCCTGGCGGCGCGAGGGCAGGCGCAGCGCCGGCGCGACGATCCGAAGGGGTGGTTACCGCACCGTCCGGATGCTGTACGGCTGGTGTTTGTCGGCCTGCTCGCCGTGGGGCTCCTGGGCGGAAGTGGCTTGATAGGCTGTCGCACCGCTCCCATCACGGGTCGGCAGCAACTCGTGTTTCTGCCGGAGTCCCAGGAAGTTTCGTTGGGAGCGACGGC
>JBFWYF010000574.1:0-5333 GCA_050186685.1 Pirellulaceae bacterium | reverse complement strand
GGACCCGCATGTTGTCATGCATCAGAGGCCATTGTCTAAGGACGCTGGGACTGTGGGTGGTGGGAATCGTGATCGGCGGGGCACCGGCGTTGTTGGCGCAGGAGGTGAAGGCCCCGTTCATTCCGCGCAAGCAGACACAGCCACCTGGGCCGCCGCTTTCGCCTCAGGAGGCCATCCGGCGCATGAAGGTCCCAGACGGATTCACGGTCGAGCTGGTGGCGAGCGAACCCGATATTCAGAACCCCGTCGCGATGACCTTCGACGAACGTGGGCGGATCTGGATCACGGAGAGCTTCGAGTACCCCCGGAAAGAGGCGGGTCCCGGACGGGACCGCGTGAAAGTCCTGGAGGATACGAACGGCGATGGTAAGGCGGACAAAGTAACCGTGTTTGCCGAGGGGCTGAACATCCCCTCCGGCATTGCGGTAGGGTACGGAGGAGTCTGGGTGGCGAACGCCCCGGACATCCTCTTCTTGCGTGACACCGACGGGGACGGCAAAGCGGACCAGCGTGAAGTCGTGGTAACGGGGTTCGGCCGCACCGATACCCACGAACTGCCGAACTCGCTGACCTGGGGACCGGACGGTTACCTGTACGGATTGAATGGCGTGTTCAACCACAGCCATGTCGAGCACCGCGGACGCAAGTTCGACTTCACCTGCGCGTTATTCCGGATCCATCCGAAGACGCGGGATTTCGAGTTGTTTGCCGAAGGGACCAGCAACCCGTGGGGAATTGCCTGGGATCCCGAGGGGAGTGCCTTTGTCAGCGCGTGCGTCATCGATCATCTCTGGCACCTGAGCGAAACGGGATATTACCTCCGTCAGGGCGGACCTTACCCGCCATTTACCTGGCACATCGGTTCGATAATCAAGCACCAGCACCAACTGGCCGCCTATTGCGGGATCCACTACTTCGACAGCGATGCGTACCCCGCCGAGTTCCGTGACCGCCTGTACATGGGGAACATCCATGGCGGCTGTATTAACGTAGACATCCTTCGCCGGGACGGATCGACGTACGCGTCCGAAGAGGCCCCCGATTTCCTGACGGCGAACGACGTGTGGTTCATGCCTGTCGTGCAGAAGACAGGGCCCGATGGCTGTCTCTATATTCTGGATTGGTATGACCGGTATCACTGCTACCAGGACGCGAATGCCGATCCGGCGGGGGTCGATCGGGGGCACGGGCGGTTGTATCGAGTGCGATACCGCGATACCCCGCGGGCGCCGGCCTTTGATCTGGCGCGGGAATCCTCGGACGAGTTGATCGAGCGGCTGCGCAGCCCGAATGTGTTTTATCGCGATATCGCGCAGCGGCTGTTGACCGAGCGGATGGATGACGTGCTGCGGAGCCGACTGGAGGCGGTGGTACTCGACGACCGGGCGGGTCCCAAGACGCGCATGCATGCGCTGTGGTCCCTGGTCGGATCGGGAAAGCTGTCGCTGCCCTTTCACCAGCAACTGCTTGCGCATGGCAACTCGTCTTTACGCGCGTGGAGCGTGCGCGCGGCGGGGAACTATCGCCAGGTCGACGAGTCGATACGCCGGCGCGTGGTCGAGTTGGCCCGCGATACCTCGCCGGATGTACAGCTCCAGGTGGCCATTGCGGCGAACAAGCTCGACGCCATCGACCCGCTGCCGGTGCTGGTCGACGTGCTGGCGCACAGCGGCAGCGACAAGCTGATCCCGCACATTGTCTGGCAGAACTTGCACCCCCTGTTGGCGACTCGTGGCAAGGAGTTCCTGGCCGAGGTGCGTAAGCATGAACTGCAGCAGTCACCCAATTTAAAGGCGATTCTGCCGCGTGCCACAGAACGCATGTTGGCCGCGCAGCGCCCGTAGGAATCCGCCCGCGTGGTGCTGGACGATGCGGTGATGGCGGGGCAGGGGGGAGGTAGGCGTCGTATGGGCGGCCGGTTGGGGCGGTGGGGCGTGGTGTGTGCGGTGATGTTGGTTTGGTACGCGGCGGCGGCAGCAGAGGACGCGGAACTGGACAATGTCGTAACGTTGCTCGAGTTTGTGCTGGAGGCGGACGAGGCGACGGCCGTCAGCTGCCTGGACAAGATCTGCCAACGGGCTCAAACCGGCGAATTGTCGCGCGAGCAACTGGTCGCCCTGCGTGCCCGGCTCGAACCGCTCCTGCGACCCGTGCTTGCGGGCGAGGCGACCAAGCCTTTGTACGAGCCCGCGCTCTTGCTGGCCGCCGGCTGGGGGGATGACGCGGCGCGCGATCGGTTGCGGAGCGTGGTGTGGGATGCCTCGGCGACCGTAGAACGTCGTGGGCGCGCGTTAGATATGCTCGCCGCACGGCAAGACCTCGAACTCGTCGCGCGGTGTGCGCAGGTTCTGCAGCCTCCTGTGGGTGCCGATCCGCTTGGGCCGCGAATGCTGGAAGCCCTCAGCCGCTATGGTCAGCCGGAGATCGCGGACGTTGTCCTGCGAGTCTACCCGCGGCTGTCCGCCGAACTGCGGCCGCGAGCGATCGCAGTGCTCACGCAGCGTGCCGCTTGGAGCCGGCAACTGCTCCTCGCCATGCAGCGAGGCGAGCTGCCGCCCGACGTGCTGAACGTGAATCAGATTCGCGGCATGTCGCTCAGCCCCGACCCGGAGGTCGCAGCTCTGGCGGCTCGGCAATTCGGCACCGTGCGAGCCGAACGCAACCCACAGCGTGAGCAGGTGTTGGGCGAAATGCGGCGATTGCTGGAATCCACAACCGGAGATGCTGAACGCGGCCAGCAGGTGTTTCATCGCCTGTGCGGGCAGTGTCACCGGATCCACGGTCGGGGCCAGGATGTGGGGCCCGACATCACACGTAATGGTCGCTCCTCTTTCGACCAGCTCCTTTCCAACGTGTTCGATCCCAGTCTCGTGATTGGGCCGGCCTACCAAGCGGTCACGGCCGTCACGGTCGAGGGGCGCATTTTGACGGGACTGATCACGGAAGAGAGTGAACAGCGTGTCATTCTGAAGCTGCAGGGTGGACAGTTGGAGACGATTCCCCGGGCCGGTCTCGAGGAGTTATTGCCGTCGCAATTGTCTTTAATGCCGGAGGGATTGGAGCGGCAGCTGATGCCTCAGGAAATTGCCGACCTGTTCGCCTTCCTGACGCTGGACCTGCCTCCGGACAACCCGGCGGCCAAGCTGATTCCAGGTACTCCCGCTGACGACACTCGAAGCGGCATGTGACAACTGCGCTCGCGTGATCTGGTCATCCGGGTAGATTCGGGACGCCGCCTCCTACTCGTACTCGAATGCGGCGCGCGCCCGGCACTCCGTCTTCGAGCACGATTCCCGCCGCGCTGAGTACGAGTGCTATCGGGTACGCCGACGTGTTTCTGGAGTGAAAGAGCGCTTGCCGCCGGGTCAATCGTCCCGATAATTGATCGGTACAGGGGTTCGAATCACTGGCAGACGCGTCATGTTCCTGACATTACGGATTGTGCGCGGACTCTTGATTGACCGCCGAGGCAAGAATCCTGGCCGTGAGGTTATCGTGCGTCGGCGGCGCTTCTTGATTGGTACAGCGCCGGATTGCCAGCTGCGGTGTGCCAGCCGGCTGGTCGGACGGCACCATTGCGCCATTGATATCGAGTCGGATCGAATTGTCCTGCGGGACGGTGCGAGTCCGACCGGGACGCTGGTGAACGGGGCACGGATCGCCGAATCGGTCTGCCTCTTTCACGGCGATCGTGTGCAGGTGGGCCGTTTAGAGCTGGAAGTGCAGGTGCATGTCGGGCGAGTGGCGAAACGGCTGCGGCGAAAATCGAAGCGGCGGCCTCGCCCGGCGGATATCCCCGTATCGCGCATGCGGCCGCAGCCGTTGTCCGATGCGGCGCGTGAGACGGTGATCGGGGCCAGCGACACAGTCGTCGATCTGCTGGCAAAGATTCGCCAAGCCCGCACAGACGAAGTGCCGGAGTTACCGGGAGGAGTCAGCGAAGGACCTCGCGAATAGGCGTCCCGTCCGCAATCCGCACGGGCCGTCCTTGATCCGAGATGTTTTCGTGGCCGGGATCGACGCCGACCGCAGCGCACAAGGTGGCGAGTACGTCGCCGACGTCTACTTTTCCCTCAGCGACTTCGTTCCCATCCTCGCTGGTCCGGCCGAATGCCTGGCCGCCGCGAATTCCGCCTCCGCCGAGCACACACGTCCAGGCATTGGGAAAATGGTCGCGGCCCGCGTTATCGTTGATCTTGGGGGTCCGTCCGAACTCGCCCATCCAGAGAATGGTGGTGGATTCGAGCAGACCGCGCTGCTCGAGTTCGGCCAGCAGCATCGACCAGCCTCGGTCCAGTTCGCCGGAAAGCGCCTTCACCGCGGCAAAATTGTTCTGGTGCGTGTCCCAGCCGAAATTACCGCTGTCGGAGAAACCGAGCGAAACTTCGACGAACGGAACTCCGTGCTCGACCAGCCGCCGTGCCATCAGGCATCCCTGTCCAAAACGGCCTTTGCCGTACGCCTCGCGCACGGAGGCGGGCTCCAGCGACAAGTCAAATGCCCGAGAGATGTCGCTGCCCATCAGCTGGATGGCTCGACGATAGACCGTGTCGTGTGCGATGGGTGCGGGGCCCGCATGGCCGGCCAGGAAGGATTTCTGCAGGCTCTGCCACAGTTCGACTCGCCCCGCAAACTGCGCGCGGCCGATGCGGGCTGGAGGCGCAAGATCGTCGACTCGCAGATCGGCATAAGCCTGGTCCGTGGCCGGGGCGGCCAGGTTATCGGTGGCACCCACGGTCAGTGGTGCATACTTGGGGCCGAGGAAGCCCGGCCCGAAAGCCGCCTGATTGAAGGCACGGTAGGGCGCGATGCTCACAAAATTGACCGCGGAATCGGCATCCTCGGCCAGCTGCTTCGAGAGGGAAGAGCCGATGGTCGGATAGCGTACGGGGCCGCGGGGCTGCTGCCCTGTGCGCATCAAAAACGTGCCTCGTCCGTGGTCCCCTTCTTTTGTGCTCAAGCCTCGGATGATGGCCAGCTTGTCGGCGTGCTGTGCCAGTTGCGGCAAGTGCTCGCTCCATCGCACGCCTGGCACATTCGTGGCGATCTCCTGGAATTCACCGCCATGGGCGTGCCCCGGCTTCATATCGAACGTGTCCGTTTGCGAAGGGCCTCCTGTCATCCACAGCAAGATGCAATGCCGGCGGCGACGCGGATCCGGACTGAGGCGGTCCGCCAGCAATGGCAGCCACCCACTCGCACTCCAGCCACCCAGGCTCAGTCCGACCGCCTGAAGCCACTCGCGCCGATTCCGATAACTCATGGCACACCCCGCCGCGCACAGGCCTCGGATTGTTCGATACCGACCGCCCCGACAGCTAAACGCCCGCCGC
>JBFWYF010000573.1:0-5333 GCA_050186685.1 Pirellulaceae bacterium | reverse complement strand
GGCACCAACCGGTTGCTCGTCAAGATCTGCCAGGGGCCGCAGCACGTCGACCCCGCAGTTCCCAACAACTGGTCTTTTCAGTTGCGATTGTGCGATGCGACGGGCGCCGGCATACCTTTTGAGAATCGGCTGCCCAAGCCCGAAGAAAAGTAACGCTTCCACTTCGTGTTCCCGTAGTGCGCCGGACCCCCGTGAGTATCATGCACCAATCTACGTCTGCTCCCCTTCGAGTCCGGTACGGCCTTTTGTGGCTGACGTCGGCGCTCTTGATGACCTCCCTGGGTTGGCAGCCTGCCGCATCCTCCGAAGAGTGGCCGGGTTGGCGCGGCCCGGGAGGCCTGGGCCGCGCGGTCCAGGCGGGACCCGTTCGCTGGACAGCCACGGAAGGGATACGCTGGAAGACGCCGCTTTCGGGCGGCGGGATTTCGTGCCCGATTGTGTCCGGCGATTGTGTCTTTGTGACGACCTCGGACGGTCCCAGACAGGGCGACCTCCACCTGGTCTGCCTCGATCGCGACTCGGGCCAGGAACGGTGGACGGCGAGTTTCTGGGGAACCGCTCCGACGCTGTATCACGCCACGAAAGGGGGCATGGCGACTCCGACTCCCGTGGCCGACGGCAAGTACGTCTATGCGTTCTTCGGGACGGGGGATGTCTTCTGTGTGGATTACTCCGGCGAACTGCAATGGCAACGGTCGCTGGCCAAGGAATACGGAGCTTTCGAGAACCGTTTCGGCCATACGAGTTCCCCGATACTGCACGGCGATCTGCTGATCGTGCAATGCGACCACTATGGGCAGTCCTACATGGTGGCGATCAATCGGCGTACGGGAGCCGACAGCTGGAAAATGGATCGCCCTGGCCGCTGGCACTCGTGGTCCTCACCTTTGATGGTGACGGTGGGTGGCAAACCTCAGCTAGTCGTCTGCTCGTCGGGCAAAGTAGAAGGTCTCGCTGCGGACACCGGGAGCACTCTCTGGTTCCTGGAAGGTCTCGAACGCGAATGCATTCCGACGCCGGTCTTCGATGGCCATCGTATCTATGCGGTGAGCGGACCGAAGGGGAAAACCTTCGCCCTTCGACCCGGTGGCCAGGGCGATGTCGCGGCCACTCACGTCGACTGGGTCGTCGCACGCGGGGGACCGTTTGTTCCATCTCCGATCCTGGCGGGGGACCTGCTGTACCTGGTCGACGACCAGGGCATCTGCACTTGCCTGGACACGCACAACGGCAAGCGCGTCTGGCAGAAGCGTCTGCCGGGCGCGTATACCGCCTCCCCGGTCGCCGCCGGCGGTCTGGTTTATTTCATGAATGAGGCCGGCGAAACGACAATCGTTCGCGCCGGCATCCGCCAGTTCGAACAGGTAGCCCGCACCGAGTTGGGCGAGCCTGTGTTTGCCTCGCCAGCCGTAGCGGACGGAGCCTTGTTCGTGCGCACGTCGCGCCACCTAGTACGGATCGATTAAGCACTGTTGGAAAGCCCAAATGGCCGGCCGCGAAGCGGTTCCCCAGGTCCCCTCTCCCAGTACTCCGGGAACGGGCTACGGGGGCCAGAGTGAGGGCTTCGCGGTTTTCGGACAAAGCCTGGCGTCGCCGAGGTTGTTGGCGTCCCGCGGATGACCTACAACTAGCGGGCATGACAACACGCATCGGAGTCGTAACGGGCGGGGGCGACTGCCCCGGATTGAACGCCGTGATTCGCGCCGTAGCCAAGGCCGCCACGCGACGTGGCTGGCAAGCTGTCGGCATTCTGGGCGGTTATGAAGGCCTCTTGCCGCCCCAACAGACAAAAGTCCTGGAGGGGGAGGTGCTCAATGGCCTCCTCGTGCGCGGGGGCACCATTCTGGGCACCGCGAACCAGGGACGGTTTTCGGCGAAGGTCGGGCATGGCCAGTCGCGCCAGCTGCCCGTGGAACTGCTGGACGCGACACGGGCGGGCTGCGAGCAGCTGGGCCTGGCGGGCCTGATTTCCATCGGCGGCGACGGATCGCTGACGATCGCGCAGCAGATGTACGAGCACGGGATACCGGTCGTGGGCGTGCCGAAGACGATCGACAACGATCTGGCGGCCACGAGCATGACGTTCGGTTTCGATTCCGCGGTCGCTTGTGCGACCGACGCCCTGGACCGGTTGCACAGCACCGCCGAGAGCCATCGGCGGGTGATGGTATTGGAAGTCATGGGGCGATATGCAGGCTGGATCGCGGTGTACGCGGGGCTGGCGGGCGGCGCCGATGTGATCCTGATCCCGGAAATTCCGTTTCACTTCGACAGCGTTTGCGCCAAGATTGCTCAGCGCGAACAGGCGGGCCGGCACTTCTCGATCGTCGTCGTCGCCGAGGGGGCTCGGCCTGTGGGCGAGGACTTTGTCACGGCCGCGGTCCAGTCGCAACAGCGTGAAGCTCGCTTGGGTGGCATTGGTGCGCGGGTGGCCGACGAGATCCAACGCAGAACGGGGAAAGAGACCCGCACCGTCGTGCTGGGCCACCTGCAACGGGGCGGCAGCCCGACGAACATGGACCGCGCCCTGTGCACGATGTTCGGGGCGAAAGCCGTTGATCTGATTGCTCAGCGGCACTTCGGACAGATGGTCGCCTTTTGCAACAGTCAGATCACGAATGTCCCGCTCAGCGAGGCAACGGGCGAACTCCGCACGGTGCCCCTCGATGGAGGCTTCGTCGTATCCGCTCGAGCCTTAGGGGTGTGTCTCGGCGATTAGCCCGGGGATCACGAGACGACGTCGAGACGATCTCGCCTCGCGGTAGAATCGTCGGCACGCCGGAACGCAAGCCAGTCCAACCTTACTTCCACACAAATTCTGCCGCTCTGATGGACGAATCGATCTATCGACCGGACATGCCGGACTTCGGCATCTATGCGTTCTGGCCGGAACCCGGCGACAGCTGGTACCATCCGGACGATGCCGGGATCGTCGCGGCATTGATTCCGAGCAATAAAGTGCTGATGCGCGTAAACTACGACGGCACGTACTATCATTTGCGCTATGGTGGGCAACGATTGCGTGTCCGGCCGACGATGTGGCAAAGTGTTCCCTCCCTGGACCTCGAGGTGGGGCAGTCCGTGGAAATCCTGTCGCGGCATGGCATCAACGAGCCGGGGATCGGGAGCATCGCCGACATCTTCTACGACAGCGGCAGCGGGCGGACCCGCTGGATGGTGCGCCGCAATGCGATGCAGTCGGCGCTAGCCTACGGGCGCGAGGACTTGCGGCCGCTGGACGTGAAGGTCACTTTGCGTACCGGCTTCTACCCACATCTCGCTCCGACCTGTGACTTGACGCAGGTAACCAGCTGGCTGAATGTCGGCAGTCTGACGGACGACGTCTGAGCACTCGATTGGGGGCACGGGCGCTTCGGATGGAACCCCTTCACAATCCGTCCCGTTCAGTCCTCCTTCACTTCCCTTCGTGTTCTTCGTGTCCTTCGTGGTCATCCACTCCCGCGCCCCGCTCGTGTTGCTGCCTCTCTGCCTCTCTGCCTCTGTGCCACTCTGCCTCTGTGCCTCTGTGCCTCTGTGCCTCTCCGCGGGAGACAATCTTCCCCTGAGGGGCGAAGCGCGACAGTGTGTTTCATCAGGGCGGCCGCCCTCCCGCAGGTTGACTGGCGGACATTTTCTTACCATGGTGACTGTTTTCCAGCGGCCAAGACTTGCCACGGTGTGTCCATCCATGGCAAGTTACGGTCCCCGTCGCGAAGGTCCTGATCTGATGGCCGATTCAAAGCTTTTGCGGATACCCGTCACGGCAGTGCTGCTTATCGTGTTGCAGGCGTCACTGGTCGACGCCGCTGAGAGCAAGCCCAACATCGTCGTGATCGTGGCCGATGATCTCGGGTATGCGGACGTCCTTTTCAACCCTCGGCATGCGCCAGAAGTCACTACGCCACATCTCGCGGCACTCGCCCGGGAAAGCGTCATCTGCCGGCAAGGTTACGTGAGCGGGCATGTATGTTCGCCGACAAGGGCCGGGTTGATGACCGGGCGCTACCAGCAGCGGCTGGGCCTCTACACGGGGGGCGAAGCCGGATCCGGCGTCCCGATGGACGTCAAGCTGTTCCCCCAGTTTCTTAAACCGGCCGGTTACACATCCATGCAGATCGGGAAATGGCATCTGGGACCCACACCTGAGTGGAGCCCGGCACACCGCGGCTTTGACGAAGTGTTTGGCTTTCTTGGCCGCGGCGCGCACGATTATTTCCAGCTCGATGATCCCGAATCCCCGATCTATCGCGGCACCACGCCGGTCAAGTTGCATGGCTATCTCACGGACCATTGGGGAAGCGCGGCCGCCGATTTCATCGCCCGGAATGCGGATCGGCCCTTCTTCCTGTACTTGGCGTTCAATGCGGTCCACGCACCGCTGCAAGCACCACCCGACGAGATTGCGAAGTTCCACACGGGCGACCGATCCCGCGACACACTCCTCGCGATGGGTAAGCGCATGGATGACGCGATCGGTAAGGTCGTAGCGACGTTGAAACGCGAGGGAGCATGGGACAACACGATGCTGTTCTTCCTCAGCGACAATGGCGGCCCGTTGGCGCAGACGGCGAACAACGCACCGCTGCGCGGCGGCAAGCATCAGGATTATGAGGGAGGTATCCGGGTGCCGTTTCTCGTGTGCTGGCCGAATCAACTGCGCCCGGGCGAAAGCCAGGCCGTCGTCAGCTCGCTCGATATCTTGCCGACTTCGTTGGCGGCGGCCGGAATCGCGCCTCCCACGAAAGAGCCGTTCGACGGCATCGATCTGCTGCCGGTGTTGCAAGCGAAGGTCGAGCCGCCTAGGCGCAACCTGTTCTGGTGCTCGGGGAGCGACGAGGGTTGGTGGGCGGTACGCTCGGGCGATTGGAAAGTCGTCGGCGATCGGGGGCGTGTCGGATTGTTCCATCTGGAGAGGGACATCGGCGAACAGCGGGATTTGTCGGAGGAGATGCCCGAGAAGCTTGCCGAGTTGACGCGGCTCCACGACGGGTGGCTGGCCGAGATGGCCCAGCCCGTCAAGGCCGGTGGCAAGAAATCGACGTCCACCTCGCCCGGCAAGCCGCGTAAACAAAAGCCGAAACAGAAGAAAAAGGTCCGCGACGCCGCCGACGTCCGCAGCAACCTGCCCGCTACTGGCCGGGAGAATTAACGGGAACCTTGCCGAGGAGATCCCGATGCCGCGCATGACGAATGAGAAGGGCACGCCGAATCCTTACGACTCGCCCCGGAGCGCAGGCGAACGCGGGCCTCGAAGGCCGACAGAGAGTATCGCGGCATCGGTCATCAAGTGGGTGTTTGTGATCGCCTGTCTCTATGTCTTCGTAATGCTCATC
>JBFWYF010000572.1:0-5343 GCA_050186685.1 Pirellulaceae bacterium | reverse complement strand
CGCGCGGGCGGCAACACGACCCCGTTCGGAACGGCTTTCGCGCCACTGTGAATGGGGGGCATCTGCAGGCCGGGGGCCATGACGGACTCCTTGCGCAAACAAGCGAGAATGGTGATCGCCCTGGGGAAAAGGAGAACGGCGAAAGACCGTTTTTCAGGCGGGCGACGTTCGAGACACGCTGTTATTGCTCGATGCCTCGCCGTTGTTGCGAAGTATCTGGCCAGAATTTTCGAGCCGCGTCACGCAGCTCAGGCGTCCCGGTCTCTCGCGTGGTGATGGCTTCGGGGCCTCCGGAAGGGGCGGCGGCCATCGCGAGGGGACGTGCCAGAAAGGGGCTTGCTGCAGGCTGCCCCATGTCCTAGCCTTGAGCGCTTGACTTCAGGAAGCTGCCATCGATGTCCGACCTACCTTCGCCGTCCCTGATGCCGCCCCGCAGTCCGGAATTAATGTCGCGCGCGGATTCCGCGCTGCTGGTGGTTGACGTGCAGGACAAACTGCTCCCATCGATTCCGAGCCAAGCGCGGCTCGTCTGGAACATCCGCCGGTTAATCGATGGAGCGCGGCTTCTGGGTGTGCCGGTGTTGGCCACCGAGCAATATCCGCGGGGACTGGGACCGACGGCGCCCGAGTTGGCGAGGCGATTGGGAACGATCCCCGAGAAACTGACATTCAGCTGCGCGGGGTGTGCCGCCCTGGTCAGCGAGTTGCGGAACCTGCAGCGTCCCAAGGTGCTGGTCGTTGGGATCGAGGCGCATGTCTGCGTGCAACAGACGGTGCTGGACCTACTGGCCGATGGCTATCGCATCTACGTAGGGGCCGACGCGATTGGTTCGCGGTTTCCTCTCGACCGGAAGATCGCCCTCCGACGCATGGAAGTAACGGGCGCTACGCTGACCACCGTCGAGTCCGCCCTGTTTGAGTGGTGCAGCGCAGCGGGCTCGCCGGAATTCAAGCAGATCAGTGCGCTGGTCCGAGAAACCCGTCCGGGCCCTGGCTGACGCACCGGGTTGCGGCTGTTGCGACAACTGGGACAAGGCGGCGACGGACAGTACAATCGCCGCTGCCACTGGAACGCGGCGTCTGAAACTCGAACTCGGCCCCTATCCCCGACTGACGGAACCTGTCATGACGCTTCCGATCCCTGCGTTGAATCCACCTATTCGTGTGCTCATGGGCCCTGGCCCTAGCGACATTCATCCCCGTGTGCTGCAGGCGCTGGCAAAAGGGACCGTCGGCCACCTGGATCCGTATTATCTCCAGACGATGGATCGGCTGCAGGGCATGCTGCGGGAGTTGTTTCGCACTCAGAACCGCATGACCTTTGCCGTCAGCGGCACCGGTTCCGCCGGCATGGAGGCGGCGGTCGTGAATCTGATCGAGCCGGGCGATGCCATGGTCGTCTGCGTGAACGGCGTGTTTGGTGGTCGCATGGCCGACGTGGCCCAACGAGCCGGTGCCCGGGTCACCAAGGTAGAGCGTCCGTGGGGCGAGGTCTTTCAGCCGGACGACCTGAAAACGGCCCTCGACGCAGCGAAGCCCAAGGTGGTTGGCATCGTAATGGCTGAGACATCGACCGGCGCCTGGCAGCCTATCGAACCGATTTCGCGGCTCGTACACGAGGCCGGCGCCCTGTTGCTCGTCGATGCGGTCACGTCGCTCGGCGGCGTACCCGTGGAAGTGGACAAATGGCAGATCGATGCCATCTACTCGGGATCCCAGAAGTGCTTGAGTTGCCCGCCGGGTCTCGCTCCCGTGTCGTTCGGAGAACGAGCGCTCCAGACGATCTTGCAGCGCAAGTCCAAAGTGCAGAGCTGGTATCTGGACGTGTCAATGCTGGCCAGCTACTGGGGCCAGGATCGCGTCTACCATCACACGGCGCCGATTAACATGTCGTGGGCGCTGTATGAAGCCATCCAGATCATTCTGGAAGAGGGATTGGACAGCTGCTTCGCCCGCCATGCCCTCCACCACCGAGCCCTCAAGAGCGGGCTAGCCGCCATCGGCATCCAATATGCTGCCCAGGAAGGGCATCAACTGCCAATGTTGAATGCGATCCGCATTCCCGATGGCGTCGACGACGCACGAGTGCGCGGCGAGTTGCTGCGGCGGTTCCATATCGAGATCGGAGCCGGCCTTGGCGCGTTCAAGGGCAAAGTGTGGCGCGTGGGGCTGATGGGTTACGGAGCCCGCTCGGCCAATGTCTTGCTGTTCTTGTCCGCCCTCGAACAATTGCTGGCCGAGCAGAAATACACATTTGCCCACGGGGCGAGCATTGCTGCCGCCAACGACGTCTATAGCCAGCCCGTCAGTTGAAGTACCCGAGTTGCTGGAAGGTTGCGACAGTGCCCATACCAGCGAAATATGCTCCTGCCGTAAGCAGCCCGCAGCGAGTCAACCAGCCAGGACGGATCTCGCGAGGCAGGAGAATGACGTTCACGGCGAGGGTATGCCAGCAGCTGACTCCCAGCGCGTAGTTGTAGAAGATCGTCGAAATCTTCAGGAGTGTGGTCGGCTGCTGGAGCCAAAGCATCGTGATCCCGAAAGTGGCGTAGCACATCAGGGTACAGAAATATGCGTACTTGATGGAGGAAGGATGGGCCTTCCAGTAGTTGGCACTGGCCGTCCAGAACACGTCGACCCAGCGGCGAATGAAGCCGTCGATCGTCGAGATCGTGCTGGTGGCCAATACGAGGAACCCGCACAACAGTGTCATGGCCCAGAACAGTTTGCCGAAGTTGGGCCCCGACAGGATGCGGTCGAGTCCCCAGCGAGCCGCGAGCACATCAGGGGCCGGCGCTGTCACCTGCGTGGCAACACCCGCAGCAGTCATGGAGGCGGCGTTCCAGTCTCCCGCGTCGGTCCCGCGTCGGAGAAACTCGACCGACAACATGCTCGGCAGGGCAATTCCCACAAAACAGGCACCCATCCAGACCAGCAGTTGATCGCGACGAATGTGCCGCATCCAGTGTTGCCATCGCCGTAGCGACTGCTGCGTCACCTCGAAGACGCTCCCCACTTGCGATAGCTGAATACCGCGGCCGCCGATCATACTGGGAATCGCGCCCACATGATGTCCCATGCCCCAGCCCTGGTCGCGCACGAAGTTGCTGATCGGCGCGTTCGTCAAACCACCGTTTCCGGCGATCGCGGCCATGGCCGTGATCAATGCTACGAGGGACAGATCGATCTTGGGGAACTCGCCGCGGGTAAAGAGGGCGACGAAGACGTTCTCGACGTTGTTGCCATCAAGATAGGTATCGCCATCGACATCTTCCCACCGGACGACCTTGCCCTTTTCATTCCGTTCGAGAACGGGTTCGACGACGTCCAGGTTTCCGTCGCCGTCCCAGTCCTCGCCGGGATCAAGGATGCCGTTGCCGTTCAGGTCTTCACCCCGCTTCACTGGCACATTCCCGAACTTGACGAACCCCGACAAGATTTCCTTCCAAGTCGTCGAGTGCGAGTAAAAGATCGCGAGGATGCTCAAAAACCCCAGAACCAGGACGAGCTTCAACGACATGACGACCTTCAACGAGTTGAAAATCTTGCCGCCTACCAGCAAAGGAACCATGGCCAGCAGGAGGATCGCCGTCGCGATCGCTTTGTTCATGTACCAGTGCGCCGGCACCGTATCGGGGCTCGGCAACTCGCCCAGGATCACGGTCTGGACGGGCGTCGCGGCGTTGGCCGCGAGGTAGGGAAATGCGGATCCGAAATCGAGCAGGATGTAGACTCCGACCCAGAAGAATGGGCCCGGCAGCGTTCGGAATTTCCCCGTGAAGATGGGTTCGCCGGTATAGAGCGTGTAGCGGCTGATCTCGATGTTGTAGAGGACCTGGCCGAGGATACTCAGCGTGCATAGCCACAACAGGGCCCCACCGTACTTGGCGGTCACGAGCGGGCCGGACAGCCACTCGCCGCCCCCGATGGCCGCAGCGCCCATGACGAGCCCGGGGCCTACCATGGCCAGCAAATTGCGCCAAGTGAAAACGGGAGCTTCGATCAATTCGGCCGCGTTCCACTGCGGCATCTGAGCCGATCCAGGATGAGGCGGGACAAAGGACGAAACGCCGGCGCTGACCGGCCGGGCGTCGGGCTGGGCTTCTTGTTCAAGCGGCATCGATGGTTCCTGTGCGTGTGGGACCCGACATGATCCGCCATGGGCCGCAACGGGTCAAGAAACTATTTCCCCGAGACGATTTGGGCCTGGGCCTCCGACGGGAGCAATTCGACATGCAACGGAGCTTGCCGCCGCGCGTGATTGATGTCGATCGTCAGCGTGTGCGTGCCGCGTCCCAGCTCCCAGGCCACTTCGGATTCCACAGCCATGGGCTTTCCGTCGAGCCAGGCGGACAAGCCTTCGATGTCGTTCAGCCGCAGCCGGAGTTTGCCGGGCGTGGTCACCTCGAAGGCACAGCGCACAAAGCTCGTCGGATCAGTCGTGGCGTGGGGACGAAAACGCGGCAGGCCGCCCAGAGGAAGCTCACCGGAGACCCGGCTGTAGACGGACTGCCAGTTCAAGGCAGGATCATTTGTCGCGGCCGTATCGTGGCTCGTTCGATTCAAACGCTGGTTGGCCGCCTGAGTCCACAGGAGCTGCTCCCAACGCCGCACGACGGTGGAATTGCCCACGAAGTAGTCTCCGACCTTGCCCAACTCGGAGAGGAACCGGATCAAATCGATCAGCTCCGACCGCGTCAGTTGATCGGCGACACCATCCGGCATCAGCGAACGGCCATCGACCTTCTCGTCGATCGAGGCAGTGGGAACCGTGATCTCGCGGTCCTCCGCGTCGCGCAGCACAATTTCCGACTTCGACTCGCGAACGGGAATGCCGGTGATAACCTGGCCGCTATCGGTGGTGATCAGCTTGGAGTGGAAGTTCTCCTTGATCTTGGCATTGGGCGCGAGCAATGACTCGACCAGGTAATCAACCTGGACGGTGGCACCGATACTCGCCAGATCGGGCCCTACACGACCGCCGGCTCCCGCGATCGCGTGGCACTTCAAGCACTGCATTTCCGTGCGGCGGTAGATTTCCTCGCCGCGAGCGGCGTTGCCTTCACTCGCCACGGCCGCGACCAGCTGCTGTGCCAGCTCCGGCGACCAGGCCCAGCTGCTGGCGCCCAGATCCCCTGCGAGTCGCAGGGATTCGATCAGCTCCGGAACCGGCTGGTTGGAAGTTTGCACTGCGCGGATGGCCAGTTTGGCGACGTCCGGCGCCAGTTTCTTCCCCTTTAAGGCGGCGACGAGCGCAGTGGGCCCGCTCCGCTGTGCCAGGACTCCTCCGAGCACTGGCGCCGGATCGATTTGGCCGGGCCAATGTTGCAGGAGATCGACGCC
>JBFWYF010000571.1:0-5344 GCA_050186685.1 Pirellulaceae bacterium | reverse complement strand
GCTGCGCCCCTGCCGACGTCCATCGACACCCAGTGTGTCGCGGGACCCCCGCACGACCTGGTAGCGAACACCGGGCAAATCGCGCACGCGGCCGCCGCGCACAAGCACAATCGAGTGTTCCTGCAGGTTGTGACCTTCGCCCGGAATGTATACGGTCACTTCTTTGCCATTCGACAACCGAACGCGCGTGATCTTACGCAGCGCCGAATTCGGCTTCTTGGGCGTCATCGTGCGCACGATCAAACACACGCCTTGCTTCTGGGGACACTTTTCCAGCACGGGCGACTTGCTAAATGTGCGCTTCTGACGCCGCTTCTTGCGGACTAATTGGTTAATCGTAGGCATAAGCTCAGCCGATTACTCCAGGCGGTACAAACTCGTGACAGGGAACCAGACAGGCTACCGAATTGCCACCGTCTGTCAAGGCGTACCCCTTCAAACCGCGAGGTCTTGGTTCGCGAAAAATCCCGTTGACGACCTCCGGAAGTGGCAGTATATTCACCAGCTGTCTTTTCACCCACGATGGGTGTGCGGCATTTTGCTGGGGCCATGGCCGCTCCGTCGACGTCTGCGATGGTTTCTCTCGTGGGCTGCCTCTTGAAGCGGGTGGCCTGTCCGTCGCTCGCCCCCTGTTCTTCTGGCAATGTTGCCCGCCTCAGCAGGCTCGCTCGTCGGCCTGAGTTTGTCCTCGCGACCGACACCGACGCTCGGCCCGCAACGCCTGACGTTACCCTTGGGGGAAAAGACCAACAAACAACGTTCCAAGTTTCCCTGGCTACGCAGACCCGTTCAAGGAGGATCCTCCCCATGCTCGTACTCACTCGCCGTGCCGGAGAAAAAATTGTCATCTCCGGGAATATTTGCATCCACATCGTCAACGTCTGCGGAGAACGTGTCCGCATCGGAATTTCGGCCCCCTCCTCAGTCCGAATCGACCGGGAAGAAGTGCATCAGCGACGCGTACAGGAGGCCAATCAGGCTATGCCGGCTGTCCTGACCCTCCCGGAAGTTGTCCTGTCCGAACCGAGAGCCGACGTGGGCTCACCGTAGTCACGGGGCCTCGGCGGACAGCGCATAGATCTCCGCCAACTGCCGGACAATGGCTTCCAGCTGCTGATAGTAGACAGCTTCCTCAGCAGTGGCCTTTGTGGTCCGCAACGTGGCCAGACGGAATTCGAGCTCATCGCGGCGCTGCCGCAATTCCGGGGACAGTTGCCGCTCGAGTGCACTGCGCACCAGGCTGATCTGATTGGCTCGGATGCCATCCGGCGTTGCGCCGGCTTTGGCGGTCTTGACCGCTCGCGTGCCACGGAACCAGTCGGCAGGTGTACCGAGCCCGTCGCCGTTATCGTCGAGCAGCGGATGCTCTGTCGCCAGCCGCGACTGATCGGCATAAAACGCGGCGACTCGATCGGCAGCCTGCAGGTACGCTTCCAATACCGAAGTCTGGCCGTCTCGGTCGAGGTCGCCGGCAGGATCGGCGATGGCGGCCGACAGGAACTCACCAAACCGGGCGAAATTGCGTTCATGTCCGCTGCGGGTCGCCGTCATTACGACCCGCTGAGGCCCCGACAGGGCATTCAGAAACGGACTGCTGCTCGATGCGCAATTGATGATGACCTGCGGCCGAGCGAGTGGCTTCAGCCACTCCGCCAGCTCCGTGGCGGCCATGTCCGGTCCGCGCAAGTTGAACTTCGCCACGCGGCCGTCGAAAGTGCCGTGTCCGATCAACACCAGCCACAAGGTGTCGTCCGAGTCGGTGGCCGCCCGCAAAACGGCTTGTAGGGCCTCGCGGTCGGTTGGCGCTGTATCCGCGGCGGGTCGCTTGTCCGGCGAATCCGAGGCCTCGACCGCAGGGTTCGCCTGCGCCGCCCGGGATTCGGCCCCGGGCCCGATCCACCGGACTTCTGCCTCCGCTTGCTCGCCAGCCGTCCGCCACCGTTCGGCCCAACTCGTAAAAAGTTCGCCGAACTGCGGTTCCCCCTCCGCCCCCTGGACAATCACCAGCGTCTGCCGGATGGTCGCCCGTGTCGCGACCGGCCGAGCGGCATCGTTACCCGGCGAAGACGCGTCGGCCTGCCGGGCGGCCGGCTGCGGCACCTCTCCGTCCGGCGCCTGGGCGAATGCGAAGAGCGGCAAGACCACCCAGGCACCGATGGCGGCCCGTTGCCAGCCGGCGTGCGGCGATCGGAAAAATGCTCGGTGGCCGTTCCGGCACATCAGGGAAGTCCTTTCCAGCGGCGCAGCCCCCATTCACCCACCAGGCAAATGACGGCGAGAAACAACATGGGCCATTGGTGCCACAGCGGGTAAATCCAGGGCTCGGTAATGGGCAGCTTGCGATTCGGAAGATCGGCCACAAATCCCGCCACTTCGTCGGATTCGAGAAGCTGACCTCCGGTCCGCTGGGCGATCCGCTCCAGTAGTTCGCGATTCGGCCGCAGCGCCTGATACTCCTCCATCGCCGGTTCGTGTGTAAACCCGGTCTCACAGGTACCCACGTCGCTGCCGTCCGCCGCCTTGGCCGTGACGGCGACCCGGTAAGCTCCGGCCAGCCGCGGCACGACATCGGCCAGGTACACGCCCGCTTGGTCATCCTTAGGCTGAGCCGTTAATTCCAGCCGACGCCCGTCCGGGGTCGTGACGAAACACGTGATGTCCGCGTTGTCCAAAGGGCGGTAATTCCCGTCGCGCACGTCGACCTGCAGCACCACGGCTGGGCCGTGTCCGGCCACACCGCGCTGGCACTCAACTTCCACCCGTCGGGGCACATCGGAAACCAACCACCGGACGGTCTGCCGCCAGAAGGTCTCGAGATCGCTGGAAGTGTCGGCCTCCCGGCGCATGCCCCATCGCCACAGGTCACCCACCAGCATCGCGGCGGTGTGCCCGGCCCCGAACTTCTGAACTACGAGCGCGGGCTGAACCCGCTGGCTCAGACGCGTCGACTCCTCGTCTGCCACCGTCGTGTGCAGCAGCACGGTCGCGCCCGGCTTAATGCTCGTGGCCGCATTCCAGACCCGGAACCCCGGCATCGCCGCTAACCGCTTTTCTTCCTCCTGCTCGGTCGGCCGCAATCGTACCCACGATTGCAGCCATCCCTCCCGCGCCATTTCCAGTCGATGCTCTCCCGCCGGCAGCGCCGTTTGCGACCGATCCACATAGACCGGAAGCATGTCGCCAATCGGCGTGCGAGCATATCCTCCACCGCCAAACGACTCTTCACCAGCCATCATCATCAGGGAGCCGCCGCGCTGGCTGACGAACTCCTGCATCAGCGACAGCTGGTCTCGCGTGAAGAATTCCACTTCGACGTTGTCGAGAATCACGGCCTGGAATTCGAACAACTGTTCCGCGGCTTTGGGGAATCCGTCGCGCAGTTCGGCCTGGTCGCGTGTGCCCAATCGGATCAGCACCGGTTCATCGTACTGTTCCGCCGTGGGGTCGGCCTGGTTGTCAAATCCCCGGAACAAATTATTCGTACGTTCTCCCACATGTCCACGGAAGTCGAATTTCGGCTCCTTCTTGGCGATCCGCACGAGCCCGACCAGCTGCACTTCGTTGTCTTCTTCCACCGCGCGGCGGAGGAACTTGAAATCCCAATTCGGGCGTCCAGTCACATACAGAACGCGGTAGGGCCCCTGTCCGCGGTCCACCAGCACGTGACGCGAATTATTGGCCAGCGTCGCCTCGCGGACCGTCTCCGGCTGGTCTTGCCGGGCTTCGTCGGCTGCCGCCATCGCCCGCACTTCGTAAAACGAAACCCCCGGCTGCTCGGGCCGGAACTGAAAACGATGCCCGACAGGCTTCCCGTCGGCTGCCGCTCGGACCGACTGCCTCTGAAGTTCTTTTCCGTCGCTGTCCAGCAGCTGCAGGACGATGTCCTCGCCGTCCATGGATTCACAATCCAGGAAGGCCTGCACAGTGACCGGCAACGTCTCGAAATTGGTCTGGCTGACGGAAACACGGCTGATACTTAAATCGCGTGGTGGCCGCTCAGCACCAATCAAGACCGGATAAACAGGCGGCAGTTCCTCCCAGGCCACATCGGCTTCGTTCCAGTCCGTGGCATTGCCGTCGGTCAGCACCAGGACCCCGGCGACCGGCCGACCGCGATACTGAGCAGCCAGCGACGCCACAGAGGTTCCCAGAGACGTGCTTGTCCCGTCGAACGTCAACGCGTCGTACGACTCGGTGGCGCGGAGCCGCGAATCGAACAAGTAACGGCGCAGCTCGAAGTCCTGCCCCAGCCGCGCCAGCCAGGGTGATTCGTCCTGCAACGCGGCCTGCAACTGTTCCGCCCGGGTCGGCGAGCTCGCACGATCGCGAATCGTCATGCTCTCGCTGTTGTCCGCGAGCAACAGAAACAGGTTGGCTCCCGGTCGAGGCCGCACCGCGGAAAAAAGCGGTTCGACCACGCACAGCGCCACGGCGGCCATCCCGATCAACTTCAGAACCCCGGCCGCGACGCGGGTTGGCCACGAAGTCCCGCGCTGGGCATACGACCAAGCCACTACCAGAGCAAGCAGCAGCAGGACCACGCCCATCGGCACCAGCCACTGCGGCGATCCCCAGATCAGCCGCCCTGGCGTAAGTGCCTCTGCCTGCGCGATCAGCCATTCGCCGCCGGCGTTCTCTCCCATCCCGGTCCACGCTCCCTGGATCATTGTCCGGTTCCCAGCTGTTCAAAGTAGCGCTGAACCTCGTGCGAGAACTCCGGAGGCACCGGATCTCGATCGATCGGAACCAGCTCCTCGCTGCCCGTCCGCTTCCATAGCTCCTGCGATACCTTCTGGTACAGTTCCGTCAGCGGTTCGGCGACCTGCATTTTCACGAGTTCCCAGTTCGGCGGCACCGAATGCCGCTGCGACTCGGCACGAATCGCCCTCGCTCGCTCACGGATGCGCGCGGCCTCCGCACTCAGCTCGGGATCACTCAACATTTCCTCCACATCGCGGAGGCGGTCCGACCACTCTCGGAAATTCCCACCCGTAAACGGCGCATTGCCGGTCCCTGCCTGAGGTCCGCCAAACCCGGCCAAACGATCCAATCCGCCTGGCTGCCCCTCGCCTTGCCGCTCACCCGGTTCCCCTCGCCCCGTCGCAACCCCTTGGCGCGGCGACGAACCACTCGCAGGCTCACCTTCGCGGCGACGCTCTCCACTCCCGTCACCACCACGTCCCCCCTGGCCGCCCTGCCCCTCTGCCCCCTTCCCGCCTTCACCCTTCCCGCCTTCACCCTTCCCGCCTTCACCCTTCCCGCCTTCACCCTTCCCGCCTTCACCCTTCCCGCCTTCACCCTTCCCGCCTTCACCCTTCCCGCCTTCACCCTTCCCGCCTTCACC
>JBFWYF010000570.1:0-5344 GCA_050186685.1 Pirellulaceae bacterium | reverse complement strand
CTGCACGGCCTTCCGCCGCAGGTCTTCCTGCGCGGCCGGAGGCAGCGATCGAGCATCGGAGGTCTTCATGGATGAAGTATAACACCGAAAGCGCCGATTGTCATCTATATACTGGCCGGATTAATAAATGTCGTAGGACTTGGCGGCATCCGGTTGCCCAAGGGTGCACCGTTCCCCGGCGGCCCCAACACAACAAGTGTGTGGACAAAGGCTCCCGGTTTGTCGCTGAAGCATGGTATGATCTTGGGGAGGTGTTTTATCCCGATCACGCTCGTTGGGGGTGTATATGACTTGGTGATTATAGTCGAAGCGGCAGTCACTGAGTGGTAGTGTTCGGCGGATGCTACTCATGCTCGACTATTGTGCCATTGCCGCGTTCGTGGTCATACTGGGCGTGACATACATCGCTTTTCATGCTTCCGTTGAGCGCTCGCGCGCAAGTCGCCTCTCTCGTCGTCCGCCGCTGTCGGCCGAGAAAGCGCAGATAGCGTGCGCCGCCTATAATGTGCGTAGTCTAGTTGCAGTCGATATTGTCAGGGAGGGGCTGGCAGTGGGGCTGAATATTCCCGTCGCATGTGTATATCCAGCTGATCGTTTTGTCGAAGAGTACCGCCTGCCGTGGAGTGGCGTGCTCTTGGATGAATATGACGAAGTGTGCCACCAATACATACAGCGACGACTTCGCGAAATGAAGTGTCCGGCGTGGTCTATGACGACGCGTATCCACAACGTCGCAGATCTGATCTGCAGCATCGACCAGCATCTAGCACGCCACACGGCGCCCGGCATGGAGCCGTGCGTAGCGTCTGCTGGCAGTAGCAGGTAGTAGCGCGTAGCAGATGGGAAAGGGCGGGTATACTGAGCACGTGAAAACCGCCGCCGTCGAGTTCCGGTACGACAGCCTCCGCGGACGCCCGCGGGTTGGCGCTCTCGCGCGGGTCGGATCAGTGTGGGTCGAAAATGTCGGCGCTCCCGCGGATCATCGAGGATTGCACAAGCATTCGAGGATGATGTCGAGATGATACCGCAACTCGCTGCGGTGAAACAGGCTCCAGGTATGGGCGATTCGGCGACGGCGGCTTCGCGGTTGGCGCCGGCGTGAACCGGGCGCACGTCGTGCCCGGGCGCCGACAACGATCGACTGAGCGCCTTGTCCCTCTCACGGATCGAATTAGCGCCCCGCTACGCCGCGTCGCGTTCGTAGTGGCGGAGCAGTCCACCGAGCAGGCGCGTGCAGCGAATACTCCCGATCTCGGCGTCGATGGACGCGGGGTGGACGTTCGTCAGCAGGACGGCGGACTTCTCCGCGGGCATCGCATCCGTCGCCGCTTCCGGAATGGTTCGATTCCCGATCCCTTGGTGCGGTCGCTGTTCGTTGTACAACCGTACAACATAATGCCCGCGGGACGAGCGCTGCGCAGGTGTGGTATCGCTGGCATCCGCTGTTTGGCTGCGAAGTCGGTGTGGAGCTGGCGCGACGGTGCGGGGAGGACATGGCGCGGTGCATTCTGGTCGGGGGCCAGCACCGGCCGCGGCTGGAGATGCCGCTGTGGATGTTGGATCGCGCGGCGTGTGCGAGCTTGAAGCTGGAGGCTCGGCCGCGTGTGGACGGGCCGGCCTATCAGGCGCTGCACCAACTGATCGTGGCGGCCATCAGCGAACTGGATCATCGCGCGGAGTTGCCTGAGCATCCCCTGGCACCAGGTCAAGGAGATGCTCATGCGCAGACGCCGGACACACACGCGCCGGAAGATGTATCCGAACCAGGGCAGCCTGTTTCAGGTTCCAATCGCACGGCTGGACTGGTACGAACTGCCCGTGCCGCTTCAGCAACGGCTGACCGAGTTGCTCGGGCAGCTGCTGAGCGATCACGTGGTAAACGACGCGCCGCGCGGCGAGGAGCGGGAGGTGGTCGATGAGTGACAAGATCACTTCGTCGCACCTCCAGCGGCGCGCGGTGCTGTACGTCCGACAGTCCTCCAGCTATCAAGTCGTTCACAACCAGGAGAGTCAGCGGCTGCAATACGCCATGAAGCAGCGACTGCACAGCCTGGGCTGGCAGGAGGTCGAGGTCATCGACGAGGACTTGGGGCGTTCCGCGGCCGGCGGCGTCGACCGCGCCGGGTTCCAGCGCATGGTAGCCGCCGTGTGCTTGGGCCAGGTGGGCGCGGTGGCGGCTCGCGAGGTATCCCGGTTCGCCCGCAACAGCCGGGACTGGCAACAGTTGATCGAAGTTTGTCGCATTGTCGACACGCTGCTCATCGACCACGAGACGGTGTACGACTCGCGGCGCAGTAACGACCGCCTGCTCCTGGGCCTCAAGGGCAGCCTGAACGAGTACGAACTCGACCTGCTGCGGCAGCGTTCCTATGAGGCTCGCCGGCAGATGGCGGGCCGGGGCGAGTTGGTGGTCGCCGCCCCGGTGGGTTATGTGCGGGACGGCAAGCACGGTCTGGTCAAAGATCCGGATCGGCGGGTGCAGGAGGCCATCACCCTCATGTTCCGCAAGATCTTCGAACTGGGTTCGCTGCGCCAGGTGCTGTTGTGGTTCATCGAAGAGGACTTGACCCTGCCGATCAGACACCAGCGCGAGGGTGGGGCCGAGACCGACTGGCGTCGCCCCAACTACCACATGTTGCATCGGCTCGCGACCAACCCGATTTATGCCGGCGCATATGCGTTTGGGAAGAGACACTCGTCCTGCGACGTTCAGGGCGGGCAAACCCGTCGCCGCATCCGGCGACGCCCGCCGGAGCACTGGTGGGCGTTGATCCCGAACCGGCATGAGGGGTACATTGCTTGGGAGCAGTTCCAGCGAGTGCAACAGATGCTCACGGGCAATCGGCAAACCTCGGCGACCAGCGGCGCCGCCAAGCGCGGGGCGGCCTTGCTGGCGGGCCTGGTGCGTTGCCGGCGTTGCGGCCGGAAGATGGGGGTGCGCTACACCGGACGGAATCACGAGGCTCCGCGTTACGCTTGTCACCGGGGCTTCCTCGACAACGGTGAGCCCAAGTGCATTGGCTTTGGCGGGGGCCCGCTGGATGACGCCGTGACTCGAGACATTTTCGAGCTATTGCGCCCCGGAGCGCTGGCAGCGGTGACGGAGAGCGTACGTCAGGCCAGCCGACAGCAGGAGGAATTGCTGGCAGCGTTGCGGCTGGACCTCGAGGCCGCCCAGTACGCCGCCGATCGTGCCCGGCGTCAATTCGATGCGGTGGACCCGTTGAACAGGTTGGTTGCTGACGAGTTGGAAAAACGCTGGAATGCCGCCTTGGTCCGCGTGCAACAGATCGAACAGCGCTTGATCAGCGAGGAAGCGTCACGTCCCGACGCCACGTTGCCCACCGAGGTGGAACTGGCCGCGCTGGCCCATGATCTGCCGCGAGTCTGGGATCATCCCCAGACGGATGCGCGGCTGAAGAAGCGCATCGTGCGCACCGTCATCCACGAGGTGCTCGTGGATGTTGATCGCAAGGCTGGCCAGATTCAGGCGGTAATCCACTGGAAGGGTGGTGTGCACACCGAGATCACGGCGCCGTGCCTGCGTCGAGGCTACTCGCCCTTGCACACGCCGGTGGAGGTGGTCCAGGCGGTTCGCGAACTGGCGAAGATCTGCACGGATGAGCTGATCACCGGGTTGCTGACCCGCAACGGCCTGCGCACCGGACACGGCAACCGCTGGACGAAGGAGGGCGTTACCTCGCTACGCAGCCATCATCACATCCCGCGATACGATGAACGGCAGCGGGCCGCCGACGGATGGCTGACGCTGCGCGAATCCGCGGCTCACGTGGGTGTCTGCTCGAAGACGCTGCGCTTGGCCGCCGAGCGTGGTGCCGTCCCGGGCATCCACCCGTTGAACGACGGTCCGTGGCTGTTCCGGCGCAGCGAACTGGACGAATTGGGGATTCGACAGCGCTTCGCCGAGGTGAAAGCCCGCCGCGGAGGGGGCGCGGGACATGGTCGCGATCAGCTTACTCTTGAATTCACAAGCACATGGCGTGGTGAAGCAGTATGAAGCGCAGTAGTAGAACCGCACGTATTCCTGCCCGATGTGGTCGAGGTGCCCCAAGCCGAAACAGGCGAAGTGATCCAGACACTCTCGCTTGAACGAACCGATCCACGACTCGGCAAAGGCGTTCGCATCCGGCGCCAGCAGCGGGATTCGCACGCGCCGGACGCCGGCGCCGAAGAGCAGACGATCGAACGCGAAAGAGAACTTGCTGTCGCGATCGCGCAGGAGGAACGTCGCCTCTAACTTGTTCTCCTCCAGCCACATGAGCAGGTTGCGGCCCTGTTGCTGTACCCATCGATCGTTCGGCTCGTAGGTCGGCGGGCTCAGGAAGACCTTTCGCGTCCCGACGTGCATGAAGACGAGGCAGTACGCCAGCCGGGCGCCGAGCGGCGTGATCACGGACTTGGTGAAGAAGTCGCACGCCACGAGCGTGTTCAAATGCAGCCGGATGAACTTTCGCCACACGGTTTCGTCGGCCCGCCCGCGGCGATGCGGAGATGGAGTCATGCCCGCCTCTTTCAGAATTCGGCGAACGGACGATCGGCCGATCCGCAGCCGTAACTTCCGCAGCTCACCGATGATGCGGCGATATCCCCAGCCCGCGTTCTCCTTCGCCAGGCGCTTGACCAGTTCGCAGAGGTTCCGCGCGATCTTCGGGCGTCCGACCGGTTTGGGCTTGCGCCCTTCCCGCTGATCGACGGCCCAGCGAGAATACGTCTGCGGCGTGACGATCCCGATCACGTCGGCGACGTCGTGGTTCAGCTCGGCTCCGATCGCCAGCAGCCGCAGCCGATCGTCGGGGCTCGGGATGACCCGATTGCCGCCGAGCTTACGGCGGAGGATTTCGACCTGGGCTTTCAGAAAGCGGATACGGGCGTCGCGTCGAGCGGACGCGGCCTCGCGAAGGAGGTGCAGAAGGACGTAAAGCCAGCGGAACATGGCCTGTGGACCTCGAAAGGTGATCGCCGAAAGTGCAGCAATGAACAGCCTCCGACATTTTGGACCCCGTCTGACGACACGGCAACCGACGCTCGCCCTCGGCGCCGCGCTTTCGACCATCCGTCGCGCGCCGCATAACCCCGCCCGACCGATTTCGATGTCTGCTTCCCTCCCCCAATCCGAACCTTCATGGTTCGTTTCGCCTGGGCGGGCCGAACCTTAGGGGTTCGGATTGGACGAGCGAAGCGGAATCGAAAAAGTCTCTCCGGCCGCGCGAGACTTTTTTTCGAGGAGAGTGCGGTTCCCTCTAGTTGAAGGGTCGTTGCGAAAAGCGGCGACCCACGGGCCTGTCGGCGGCGAACGGCCCGGCCGCCCCGGTCTCGCTCCCGT
>JBFWYF010000569.1:0-5362 GCA_050186685.1 Pirellulaceae bacterium | reverse complement strand
CTTCTCGGCCCGCCCCGCGCCCAGCACGGCGGCCCCGGCCGCGGCACCGCAGCTGAAGCCGCACAACAACCCAACCAGGCGAGCCAGTTGTCGCGCGGTCTCGGCAGCGTCCTCGTCCTTCACCTGGACCACCTCGTCGATAATCGACACGTTGAGCACATCTGGGATGAACCCGGCACCAATCCCCTGGATCGTGTGCCGCCCCGGCTTGATGTCCTGTCCCGACCGTTTCTGCGTGATCACGGGGCTGTTGATGGGTTCGACGGCGATGGCCTGGAACGAAGGCTTGCGGGCCTTAATCACTTCGGCGACGCCGGTAATGGTACCGCCCGTCCCCACGCCGCTGACCAGGATATCCACCTTTCCTTCCGTGTCAGCCCAGATTTCTTCCGCCGTAGTCCGCCGATGGACTTCGGGATTGGCCGGGTTCTTGAACTGCTGGGGCATATACCAGCCCGCGTTTTCCGCGAGCATCTGTTCGGCTCGCCGCACGGCGCCCGGCATACCTTCCGCGGCCGGAGTGAGGACGATTTCGGCGCCTAGGGCCTTGAGCATGCGCCGGCGTTCCTGCGTCATGCTCTCCGGCATGGTCACCTTCAGCTTGTATCCACGAGCGGCGCAAACGTAGGCCAGGCCGATCCCCGTGTTACCGCTGGTCGGCTCGATGATCACGGTGTCTTTTGAGATCTTGCCTTCCCGCTCCGCCGCGTCGATCATCGCGCGGCCGATTCGGTCCTTGACGCTCCACAGTGGATTCAGATTCTCGACTTTTCCGACCACCGTTGCGACACATCCCGCGGTCACTCGTCGCAGCCGAACGAGAGGCGTGCCGCCAATGCACTGGGTGATGTCGTCAAAGATCTTGTTCTTCGGAGGTAACATGTCCGTCCCCGCGTGTGAAAGAATGGCCTGTGCGAACGTCAGCGTGGAGCGCAGCCGCGTGGCAAAAATCCACCGCGCGCGACCGGAATATAGCAGCAGCTCTAAAACAGGGTCAACGCGGCGTGCCGACTTCAGAACCCGGAGACGACCTGCCCATCCGCGATCGTGATCAAGTTGCGCAGCAGATCCGGTCGGATGGAATTGGATAGAAATTGCACGGAACCATCGGCGAGCAGCACCTGGGCTCCGCCAGGATGGTGGCTGCCAATTTCTGCAGGCGTCGCGCCGATGCGGAACTGCATGGCAGCGAACGAGAGATCAACAGGCTCCATCCAGTGGGTGTTCTGGCCAGCCACCTCGACAACGATGATTGAGTTGGAGGTCCCGTCCAGAAAACGGCGGATGGCGGTCGGCTTATCGCCGGGAAAAGCGGTCCCCGCCCCAACAATGGCCATGTAACAGCACGTTCCGTTCGCAGCTTCCGGCACGGCCACCGAAGGACACGTGTACGGAGGCACCACCGCGGAGTGCAGCGCCTGGTTCTGGGGACTATCCCAGGGCTGCGAGAGATCGATCCGCTTGTAGAGTTCGCCTTGGTCGAGATACGGCAGCAGCAGCGTGCGCCAACTGTGCAGCGGCCGCCCCTCCTCGTCGACCGTATAAGCCGGCGGAAAGGACCCGTGTGAATCGTGGTAATTGTGCAAGGCCAGACCGATCTGCTTGAGGTTGTTGGCACATTGAGCGCGTCGTGCCGCCTCGCGCGCCGCCTGGACCGCGGGCAACAACAAGGCGACCAGAACCCCGCCGCATGCCAGGAACACAAAACCCCCGACCAGCACAACCGCCACCACGACCGCCAGCGTCGATTTCTGAGACGAGGCTGCGGGAACTCGGGATGGATAGGGTACCGTGACTTTCTGTCCGCAACTCCGGCAGGGCCCCGTCTGGCCGGCAAACTGGTCGTCAATCTGGGAGCTGGCGCCACAATGAGGGCAGGTGAACTGAATGGTCACGGTAGCATTCCTTCCCCGGACATTTCACGCGGTGTGATACCTTTTCGGCAGATAACGTCTTCGTCGACAAGACGAGCACGTATTCGCCAGGCAACCGGAATTCTTGGCCACAATCCGGCAGGTGGACCGAGATTTCGGACAACCACAGCGGGTGTTATGGCGCGCCTTTGTCCGACTTAGGCTGGCTCGCCGCGGCTGGACTGGCTTCCGCCGGGGAAGACGTCGCCATGATGGCTCGCTGGAAATACTGCTGGACCAGGTCCTGCAACTCCTCGGCCTGCACCTGCGAAATTCGTTCGTCGTAGGAGCGGTCGTGGTCGAAGCCGAGCCCCAGCAATTCGTCAACCGCGGCCTGAAACGCCTGCGACTGCGGAGTTACATTCTGCATGGCGTGGGCGGCAATCAGCTTCTGTTTGGCCAATTCAAACTCCGCCTGCGGGACGCCTTCCCGAGCGATGCGGCGCAAGTTCTGCTGGATCCGGCGAATCACGTCTTGGAGCGTGTCGGGACGCGTCTGGGCCATGAAGAAGAAGAACCCCGGCGTCGGTCCGGTCAGCTCCTGACCAAACACATAGTAGACCAGCCGCTCGCCTCGCAGCTCGGTAAACAGCCGCCCCCCGATACCGCTGCCTCCGGTCAGCACGGCGTTCAGCACATCAAGTGCCGCTCGTGTCTTGGTATCGGTCACTGCCGGCGTGGGAAAGCCGATGACGAGCATTGCCGTGTTGGCCTTCTGGGTAACCAGATTCTTGACCGAACCGGCGATCAATTTGTGCTCCGTCGGCAGCAAGGGCAAGGGGGCCGCACCATCGTTCGACACCGCACCAAAGGTCCGCTCAAGCAACGCCAACGTCGCGTCCGGATCGACATCGCCAAACACGGCAAGCACCATGTTGTTGGGCGTGAAGTAGCTACGGTGAAAATCCCGGCAATCGTCCAGCGTCAGGCCGCTGACGGTCTGCTGGGTCCCGCTAACCAGCCGATGGTACGGCGACTGTTCGGGCAACTGCTGGGCCCAGAAATCGAGGATTTCGGTTTGGGGATTCGCCTGGCGCGCTGCGATCATGTCCAGCTGCCGCTCCTGGACCTTCGCAAAGTCCTCCTGTTCGAGGAGAGGGTGGAAGAGGACCTGCTGGGCGTAGTCGAGTGCCTGGGTGAAATCGTCTTTCAGGATCAGGCATTGCAGGAAGCTGGTGTTCCGCTGACTCGACACCGTGAAGGCACCTCCGCTGGCATCGAAGAACTCAGCGATCTGCTCGCCCGTATACTTCTGCGTACCACGCGTCATCAATTCGCAAGTGACCGACGCGACACCGTTCTTGGGATCCGTTTCCGCGAGCAATCCTGCTCGCACGAAAGCCTGAATGGAAACAACAGGCGTCACGGAGTGTCGCTTCAGCAGCACCGTCAAACCGTTCGAGAGCTGCTTGCGGAGGACCGGCGTCTCCTCGAAGCCACGCGTCTTCTCGTCGGTGGTCCGACGCGTGCCGAGCGGGTCGATAATCACGGTGTTCTCGCGGCGAGCCAGGAAGTACCGGCGCGCCACGCGCTGGATCTGCTCCGGCGTCACGGCTTGAATACCTTCGACGTAGCGGTCGTCGAACCGCGGATCGCCCGTCGAAATGAAGCTCATCGCCAGCGAGTTCGCTTGTTCCTGCACCTGCTGCTGGGTGAAGACATGCTCCGCAGCCTTCTGCCGTTTGACCTTGTCGAGTTCCGCTTTCGGAACCAGCTCGCGTTGGAGCCGCTGGACTTCCTCTTCGACGACCGACCGGCATGGGTCCAGTTTGTCAGGGTTGCACTGCACGGAAATCTCGAACCAGCCGCGCACAAACCCCGGCGTGTACGACGAACTATTGACCGAAATGGCCAGCGGCTGTTCAAGCTTGAGGCGCGCTCCCAGCCGCGAACTGTCGCCATTCGTCAACAAGTAACTGGCGACATCCAGCGCGTACAGGTCCGGATGTTGCAGTTCGACCGTCGGCCACGCAATCGCAAAGTGGGTGGTAGGTCCCTCCATCTCGAGCGTCGTGGCCCGCGGCGATGCCTGGTCGGGCTCGACAGGCATCACCGCAACCCGTTCGGTGGTCCGTTCAAAACCCCTGAAATTCTGCAGGACCTGGTCCAACACCTCCTGGGTGTTCACGTCTCCCGCCACGACGAACACGAGATTCTGCGGCACATATCGGTCGCGGTAGAATTCCAAGACATCCTCGCGTTCGGCATCCTGCACGACTGCCAGGTACCCGATCGTGGGGTGCCGGATCGGGTGCTCCTGGTACTGCAGCGTCTTGGTCGCCTGATGCAAGACGCGGTTTCGATCGGCTTCGCCCATTTCCAATTCGCGCTGGACGACCCCCATTTCCCGCAGGTACTCGGTTTCGGGGATAATCGAGTGCTGCATGCTGTCGGCGATCAGCTGGATGGCCAGATCCGTGTACTTCGTCGGGCAATCAATGTAGAAGGCGGTCAGGTCCGTCGTGGTGAAGGCATTGGTCTGCCCACCCATCTGATCGAGCAACCGCTGGGCTTCTTCTTCCGAGCGCTTGGTGGTGGATCCCAGGGCGACCATGTGTTCCAGCATGTGGCTCAGCCCCATGCCCAGGAATTTACCCTCGTAGGCACTGCCGGTGTTCTTGACAAAGCAGCGTACGGTGACGACCGGCGCGGCATGGTTTTCCAGTACGAGCACCGTCAGTCCGGACGTGAGCACCGCCTTGGTTAACCCCTTGCCGAGGGCTGCCTGCGAGTGATACTTGACTTCGGCCACGGCATGGTGCCGCACCGGCTCCTTCGCCGGCTTGGCTGGCGGCTTCGCCGGAGACGTTCCCGCAGGGCCAGCAGGCGGCTGAGCCGGCGCGGGTGTCGCGACAACCGCCAGCACGAAGAGCATCAGCAAACGTCCGATAAGCATCGTAGTACGTCCAGTTGTCGCCCGTGACATAAATTTCGCCTTCCTCGGCCCTGCCCGTATGGATTTCGTAGCCCCTTTCGCCAGAAAGGGGGCAGTGCGGTAAACCATTTCCTAGGTCAAAGGAATTGAAATGTCCATCCCAAATGACGGTGCGGCCAGCTCCTCACTTTCTCTTCGGCAAGCACCGACGGTTGCCATCGTGGGAGCCAGCCCGGACCGTACGAAGTACGGTAACAAATCGGTGCGGGCTCACCTGCAGCAAGGTTACCAGGTATTTCCAGTGAACCCGCGCGGCGGGGAAATCGAGGGGTTGCCCGTCTATCGATCGCTGTCCGAGATCCCCGTGTCTCTCGACCGGATCAGCCTGTACGTGCCGCCTCAGGTCGGTATGCAACTGTTGCCGGAGATCGCTGCCAAGGGCTGCCGCGAGCTATGGTTCAACCCGGGCAGCGAAAGCGACGAGTTGATCGAGCAAGCGTACGGGCTGGGGCTGGAGCCAATCGTCGCGTGCAGCATCGTCGACGTCGGCGTCAGCCCCTCGCAGTTCGGCCCT
>JBFWYF010000568.1:0-5365 GCA_050186685.1 Pirellulaceae bacterium | reverse complement strand
TCGGGGCTGCACGCCGACGTGAACCGGTTTGCAGTATGGAAGTCGTTAAAGCGGGCGAGCGTGCGGCTGCGCGGATAGACGGGTGACGCACCCCGGATCTCAGGGACATCCCGCCGCACGGCCGGCGGCGTGTAGTGCGGATTGCGACGCAGATACTGGTCCTCCAAGACGTAGTGCCACAGAGGGTTCGAGTTGTTGCCGCCAAACCAGTTCCCCCAGTCGTCGCAACACCGGCCAAACTGCGTCTGGCCGGACTGCGTTTCGATGGCACCCGTATCGGGACGAATTCGCAGATCGCGCCCGCTGATCGCTACCTCTTCGCCGGTGCGATGCGACCGGATGCGACCTCCGCTGTCGCCATTGGCCACGTAGATCCAGTTATCAAGGCCCCAACGCAGCCCATTGGCTCGGTGTTGCTGATTGCCTTCAACGAACCCCTCGAACAGTACCTCGCGTCGATCCGCCACGCCGTCGCCGTCGGTGTCTTCGGCATAGAAAACCGTCGGAGCCGCGGATACCAGGACTCCGCTTCGCCAGGTTTTTACGCCATTCGGAAACGGGATGGCATCGAGAAAGACCGTTGCACGATCGTATGTCCCATCCCCGTCGGTGTCCGTCAACAACTTGATGCGGCCCCCGGCTACGCCCAACGGATCCCCTGGACGATCCCAGGCCATGCCATTGGGATAGTCCCGCATTTCCGCGACCCAGAGGCGGCCGTCCGCGGTCCAGTCAAAGGCCACCGGATCTTCGACCAGCGGTTCAGCGGCGACGAGTTCGACTCGAAAGCCCGCTGGGACTTGAAGCGACTGCAGTCCTTCGGCGGGAGAGCGCGGCGGTGGAAAATCCGCCTGCTTGGCCCGACTATAGAAGGCTTGGGGGAGCACCCTCTGCACGGCATCCAGAATCAACTCTTCGATCTCGGGCGAAAAGGACTGAGGCCGGCCGTAATACACCATGGAACGATCCGCTTCATAGCCGCCTTCGGCGAGGATGCGCCGCGACGGTATGTAGCAGGGAACGTCGTTCGAATAAGCTGTGATCCAGAGCCGGGCGGCGTCGAATTCCGTCTTCATCCGCATCGCGTAGTCAACAACAACCTCACCCGCCAGAAAAACCATGGCAAGGTCCTGGCCGAACGACCAGGACGCTACGGGATACTCGAGCGCCTTCGGCAAGGACTGACCACCGTCCAGCTTGGCCAGATACTTGCGCGCGTGCAGACCGACGGCGTCGTTCGATTGGGAACGCGATTCGAAATCGGCGCGGCTCGGCGGTGCAGCAAACGGCAACGAGATCGTCGTCATGCGGCAGCGGACAGGACCGGCCAGCGGCTTCAGGGGACCGGCCACCAGCCGGCGGACTTCGTCGGCCAGCGCTCGCCCGTGCTCGCGACACACCGCCAGGTCATCCGAGCGAGGATTGGGATTGGCGTCGGCCCCACAACCGATCGTGACCATCGCAACGCAATCGGGTTGGTCCGACTCGATCATCTCCTGGGCATACCCGGCCCAGTCGCCACACACCTGATTGAAATTCCCTCCTAGCGTCGTGCAATGGCACGCGTAGTTGGCGACGCATGCGACCACCTTTCCCGCCTCGTTCTTCGCGATGAGGATCGGGAGGCTGTGTTCCACTGGCCCGTCCGGCTGCACTCCGAAACCCGTCCAGTGTCCGTCCTTCAGCACACGGCGATTGACCGCAAAACCAACCTTGCCTTGTCCCCAGTAGAGACGGGCCGGCCGGCGAGCGCGCAAGGCGGCCAGCGCCACGTCGGCCAGCTGATCCGTCAGTTCGCGCGTGTAACGGTCCACATGAGCCTGATGATCGGGCGGCAACTCTTCCCCGAAAAGATAGGGTGCCCAATCGGTCAGGCATGGCGCCGTATGCGAGTGCGTTGCCGACAGGACCAGTCGGTCGGAGCGGACGTTAGCTTGCTGCTCCAGGCGGCTCGCAACCTGGCGACGCATCGCCGGCGTCAGGCCGCAATTCTCGAAGGCAATCCAGACCGCGGGACCGTCCCCATCATCGCTTCCGATGGCGAGCGCCTTGGCCCACAGTTTCTGAGCCACTTGCGATGTTTCTGCCCGGCGATTCCCATACCCCGCCAACCGAATCGGAAACGTGGGAGTGATGTCCACTCGCGCGGCTCCCACTGGAGTCCAGGCCGGCTCGTCTGCTCCCGCCGCCGCGGCAATCAGCACCGCGCCAGCCAACAACCCCATCGCTCCCCCTAACCGGAACTTCGACGGCATATTTCACTCCTCGTCGAGACGTCAGTCGATGGATACCGTTCCGTACCCCCCAGCCGGCCTTGATGCGGTTAGGGTGTCTCTGCCGCGTACTCCGCCTGCCACACATCGCCGTCGGCCTGAGTGGCGCCGTTGCGGTGCACGACCAGTCGGTAACGCAACGTCAACGGTTGCTCATGCGAGATCGCCGCGGTTTCACGCCCCGGCCACGCAGGATTCTGCATGCTGCGGCTGCGACGCAACACCCACGGCTGCGGAAAACCGGGCAGCGTGGGGTGGCAGAGAATGGCCAGCCCGCTGGGCCGCTCGGGCGCGAAGGTGCCCTGGATGTCGATCCAAGGTCCTGCCGCGACGCCCCCAAAAGCGGGTTCAACTGCTCCTGACGTGCCGATGAATCGCACATCCTCCGGCAGACGCACGCGGGCCGAAAACCCACTGTAGCCCTTCTCGTCTTCGGAACCGCCCACCCGCAATCCAGGTGTCAGTGCCAGGAGTTCAATACGGAAGTCGATCTTCCGCGACTGTTCGGTGGCCCGGTGCACCGTAATGGTGGTCTGTTCGCGGACCAGCGGGCGAGGCTTCCCCTGGTCGTCACACCAGAGGGGTGACTTCCATAGCACCTGAGCCGCCATCCGCACCTGGTGCGCATCGGTGTGCTCGACAGCCGCCCGCGTGACCTCCCAGCTGAAATCTTTGATCGCCCAACCATCGCCCACGCGCTGGTCGCCGACCCACATTTGATGCCACGCCCAATAGACTCCACGCTGGTGCAAGTGATCGGCGGGAAAATCCTCCGTCAGCACATCGCCATCCAGACTGTATAGCGGGTGCACATATCCGCACCGCTCGTAGCGCCCTTGCACCGACTTCGGCGCCCGTTGGTAAAACAGGACGGGCGAACTTCCCTCGGCGATCGCAATTCCCTCGGCATGGTTTTGCACCCGCCATATGTCGCCACCCGCGGTCGTCGCCACCGGCTCGGCCGCCGCGAGTACCAGCATGAAGTTCGTCGCCACCGCCACGCCGCACGACGCGGCGATCCACCACTGGCCCCCGTTCACTTGAAAGGCCGTCCTGCGTTTGCTCCCACGCGGTGATACCATCAGCGCACCTCGAGATTTGCGGCTAGACTCGCCTGACGCCAATTACCGAGGGTGCCGCGAACCGTTCCGCCTGCCGCCCCGGTTGCCACCAATCTAGTCCTCGGGGCCGCGTGTGCCGAGTACCTGCTTCGCCTTTCAGCGCGCCAGCTCTCGGGTATCCTCTCGCAGTGTGCCGGTGGTGTGTCGTTGATAGACCACCTGAGTGGGGAAAGGAATCTCGATCCCCTCCGCGTCAAATCGCTTCTTGATCCGACGCAGCATTTCCCGCTTTACCGTCCACTGTCGCAACGGGCGGGTCTTGATGAGCAGCCGCAGGACCATCGCCGAATCCGTAAACATCTCGACCCCGAGCATCTCCGGATCGTCCAGAATAAGGTCGCGAAAGGCGGGATCGCCACGCAGTTCCTTGCCCAGTTCCAGCAATACCTGACCGGCCCGGTCGATATCCTCATCCATCGCCACCGGGATGTCGAAGACAGCTCGCGACCAGCCATGCGTCAGGTTACTGACCGTCGAGATCTGCCCGTTCGGAATGAAGTGCACGGTCCCGTCGAGATCCCGCAGCTGAGTCAGACGCAGCGTGACTCGTTCCACCAGCCCGCCGAAGTTCCCGATCTTGACGACGTCGTTTATGGCATATTGGCTTTCCATCAGGATGACGAAGCCGGAAAAATAGTCGCGCATGAGATTTTGAATGCCAAACGCGATGGCCAATCCCAACACGGCCATGCCACCCACGATCGCCGTGACGTTCAGTCCCATCTCGTTCGCGATGGCCAGCACACAGCCGATGGTAATGGCCAAGGTCGACGTGTGATGGAATACACCTACCAGGGTCTGTGCGCGATTTTCACGTTCCGCGCGGGTGCCGCGATGCGTGCGATTCGCAACGACACTCACGAAGCGATGCTCTAAGAAACGGGCGATCCAGAGCAGAACCGCCGTCGCGACCAGAATCGCCAACACACGCGGCCCCCGCAGAATCAGCCACTGCAGGATGTTGCGGATCGTAAACGGATTGTCTAACCAGTTCGCTTCCTCGCGTGCCTCTTCTGCGTCCGCCCGTTTTTCTTCTGCTTCCTGTAAGGTGAGAATCCGCTCCTGTTGCAGGACGGCCAGCTGCGACTGAAGATCGAACATGCGATCTCGTCGCTCCTGGATCTCCCGGACGACGGCGTTGAGATCTGCTTCCGTGGTGCGTAAGGACTCCTCAAGCGAGGCGACTTCCCCGGACGATCCCTCGGCACGTTTCTCGGACAGCTCCTGCGTCACCGTATCGCGCAAGTTGCTCAGCGTTCGCTGACGCTGGCGCGCCGTGTCTAACAGCGTCTGGTCGAGTTCGACGTTCTGCTGCAGGCTCTCGATCCGCTCGGCGACGGATTCCACTTCGGCTTCCGCCACCGCTGCCTCGGATTCTTTCTGATCGGCGGTCTTGCGAGCTTCCAGAACTTCACCACTGGGTGGCAGCGTGGAATGAATCGGCTCCACGGCGGAAGTGGCGGGGACCGTCGGGTCGGTGGGCAGCAGGCTTTTCGCGGCGACGCCCCTCGACGGCGCCGGATCGCTGGCCGGTCCCTCCGGACGCGCCGACGATGCGGAGGGAGAAACGGGCTCGGCCGGAGCATCCGTCCGCACCACCGGCTTGCCCAACAGTGCATCCAGGGCCAGGCGGTCGCGGGAGATTTTCTGCTCCAGCAGCACAATCTGCTCCTGCAGCGTCTTTCGCTCTTTGACCGTCAGTTCAAATTTCTCACGCGCCAAGCCGAGCCTTTTCTTCAGTTCGCTGACTTCGCGTTCGATTCTGGCAGCAGATTCCTGTATGCCCGCGGCTCGCAGACGAACCACCTCCGCCTCTTTCGCCTCGATCGGGTCTCTTACCGCCGACAATTCCTGGTTTTCATCGCGCAGCAGGATGTCTAACCGCTCGAGCTTCGCCTGGCTTTCCTGTAGCGTCGCCTGATCGGCATCAATCGCGCCCTGAATGCGCGATACCTTCTCCGCGTCCCCGGC
>JBFWYF010000567.1:0-5367 GCA_050186685.1 Pirellulaceae bacterium | reverse complement strand
CAGCGGCAGTGGCCGCTAATTCCTCTGGGGCTTTGTTCGCCCAGGACACGGAGGCCCAGAGTGCGTGTCCCACCGAGAAGCTGGGGGTGGCCGTCGTCGGCGTGAATGGTCGGGGTGGCAGTCACATCGGAGCCTTCGCGGGGCGGAAAGACACAGAAATCCTCTTTGTCGTGGATGCCGACGCCGAGGTCGGCGCGCGGCGCGTCAAAGAAATTGGCAAGCGACAGCTGGGGCGAGAGCCCAAGTACGTTGCGGATCTGCGCGAGGCGCTGGACGACAAGACCGTCGATATTGTGAGCATCGCGACGCCCAACCATTTGCACGCCCTGCAGGCGATCTGGAGCATGCAGGCTGGTAAGGACGTCTACGTCGAGAAGCCGGTGAGCCACAACGTCAGCGAAGGTCGTCGGGCGGTCGAAGCGGCTCGGAAATACAAGCGGATCTGCCAGACCGGCACCCAGTGCCGGTCGAACCCCGGCATGATCGAGGCCATGGAGTATGTGCGGAGCGGTAAGCTGGGTGCCGTCAAGGTGGCTCGTGGTTTGTGCTATAAGCCGCGCAATTCCATTGGTCCCACAGGGGAGTACGCGGTCCCCTCGCAAGTCAACTACGATCTCTGGCTCGGCCCGGCACCCATGGCACCGGTGACCCGTCCCAAGTTCCACTACGACTGGCACTGGCAGTGGCCTTACGGGAATGGCGATCTGGGCAATCAGGGCATTCACCAGATGGACCTCTGCCGCTGGGCGCTGAACGCCAACACGCTGTCGCAGGCAGTGGTCAGCTATGGCGGACGGCTGGGTTACGAGGATGCCGGTGACACGGCGAACACGCAGGTGATCATGCACGATTACGGCGACAAGTCGCTGGTATTCGAGGTGCGTGGTCTGTCGACGCCTGACTACAAGGGAGCCAAGGTGGGGGTCATTATCGAGTGCGCCGAGGGATACCTCGTATGCTCGAGCTACAACGGCGGGACCGTGTTCGACCTGGACGGCAAAGAGACCAAGTCATTCAGCGGCGGTGATGACAAGTACCATTTCGCCAACTTCCTGGAAGCCGTTCGCAGCCGCAAACTGCAGGACTTGAATGCCGACATCGAAGAAGGCCATCTGTCGAGCGCGCTGTGCCATTTGGGCAACATTTCGTACCGGCTCGGATCGGAAGTCGGCGCGGGGGACGTGCTGCAGAAGCTGGAAGGGATCCACACGCAAGACCGGGCGGCGGAGACGTTCGAGCGCACGTTGGCCCATCTCGAGGCCAACAAGTTGGACCGCGGCACCCTGAAGATCCGCGTGGGCGAGTCGTTGAAGTTTGATCCGGCCGCGGAGACGTTCCCCGGCCACGATGCGGCCAACGCGATGCTTACTCGCGAGTATCGCAAGCCGTTCGTGGTACCCGCTGCCGGTCAGGTATAAACGGCGCCGGCGCAAGCCAAGGCTGGATGGTTACAGGCACCGAACGTCCCCCAGGGAAGTTCGGTGCTTTTTTTATATCGGTGAGCGGCGGACATGAGCATCGACGTGCTGTTCGAAGACGGACCCTGCCTGGTCATTAATAAACCCGGGGGCGTTCTGACTCAGGCGGCTCCGGGAATCGACAGCATGGAGGTGCGGGCCAAGGAGTTCTTTCGTCAGCGGGAAGGGAAGACGACCGGGGGGATTTATCTGGGCGTTCCCCATCGGTTGGACCGGCCTGTGTCGGGCGCCCTTCTGCTCGCCCGGCACGTCCGAGCGACGCGGCGGCTGGCGGAGCAATTCGAAGGGCGCATGATCCGGAAGATCTACTGGGCGATCGTGGAAGGTGTGGTCGCCGAGGACGCGGGAACCTGGCGGGATTTCGTGCGCAAAGTTCCGGACGAGCCGCGTGCCGAGGTCGTCGATCGGCAACATGCGGAGGCGAGGCTCGCCATGTTGAACTTTCGTGTCCGCCAGCGCTGGGAGGACAGGACTTGGCTGGAGATCGAGCTCGAAACGGGCCGTATGCACCAGATTCGGCTGCAGGCAGCCACACGTCAACATCCCGTGGTGGGGGACCAGCAGTACGGCGCGGCACGCGGGTTTGGTCCGGCGTATGAGGACTGGCGCGAGCGGTCCATTGCCTTGCATGCCCGCCACGTGGGGTTCCGTCATCCCATGACGCGCGCCGAAGTCCGGATCGACGCACCCGTACCGGTCGCCTGGCACGAATGGGGGGTGGAGGAAGATGGGTGAGTCGGTTAAGTCAGGACTCGGCATGCGGTTGAGTTGAGGGACGAGCAGCAGCAGCCGCTCGGTCTGGCAAGAAGGCGGGCCGGGACCACCGGGACGCGTCCCTCGACGACGACGGATGCCCCGCGACACGTTTCGCATGCGCTCACTCGTTCGTATAATCCGCGATTCATCAACTCGGCAGTGGCATGAAACCATCAACACCGATTCGGATTGGCGCTGTATCGTACCTGAACACGAAGCCGCTCGTGTTCGGACTGGCCGACCGGGCTCGTGGGGCTCGAATCGAGTTTGATCTTCCCAGCCGGCTGGCGGCGGGGCTCGCCGCGGGCCGCTACGACGTGGCTTTGATCCCGTCTATTGAGTATTTTCAGCGGCCCGGCTATTCAATCCTGTCCGACGCTTGCATCGCGTGCCGGGGACCCGTATTGAGCGTCAAGTTGTTCAGCCGAGTGGCACCGGCGAATATTCGAAGCGTGGCGCTCGATGAGGGGTCCCGAACGAGCGCAGCGCTGGTCCGGATTCTGCTTCAACAGCGGTTCGGGATCACTCCCGTCACTCAGGTCTTGCCCATTGGCGCGGGGGCCGACGCCGTGCGTGCCGATGCCGTCTTGTTGATCGGAGATCGGGCGATCCACCGTCCCGCGGGCGAGTTCGTGGCAGAGTGGGACCTGGGCGATGAGTGGTGTCGTTGGGCCGAGCTGCCGTTTGTGTTTGCCATGTGGGTCGCGCGCGAAGGCTTCGAGGCCTGGGAGCTGGCCGGGGAGCTCGAGTCGGCTCGGGACGATGGCTTGGCCCACTTGGAGGAGATCGCGAAGCGGGAGGCGCAAGTCGTGCGGTTGCCGCCGGAAGTCTGCCTGACGTACCTGCGGGACAACCTGTACTTTTACCTGGGAACGCGCGAGCAACAGGGACTCGAACTGTTTCGCCGGCATGCAGCGGGGTTGGGGCTGGCTCCGGCGGTCCAGCCAACTTGCGAGTGCCCCGACGTGGCTTAGACTGGATGCCGGCGGTCGGCATGTGAACGCGTATCTTGACATCCCTAGCGAACGGGTATCGGAACGGGCGGATGGTAGCATGATTACGGAGATTCTCGATAAAGCGGTGGCGGGTGACCGATTGACGCCGGATGAAGGCCTGGAGCTGCTCCGCTCGCGCGACTTGCCGGCGCTGGGACGGGCGGCCGACGCCGTCGCCCGGCGCAAACACCCGGAGCCCTATCGGACTTACAACATCGACCGCAACATCAACTACACGAACATCTGCACCGCGGTCTGTGACTTCTGTGCGTTCTATCGCAAACCGAAGAGCGACGAAGGCTATGTCCTGTCGCGCGAGGAACTGTTGGCCAAGGTTGCCGAGACCGTCGCCTTGGGAGGGGAGCAGATCCTGATGCAGGGGGGACTGCACCCCGAGTTTCGGCTCGACTGGTACGAGGAGTTGCTGCGGGATATCAAGCAGCATTTTCCTCAGGTCAACATCCACGGCTTCAGTCCGCCGGAGCTGTACCATTTCACGAAGATCAACAAGCTGACATTGCGAACCGTACTCGAACGTCTGAAACAGGCAGGACTGGGCAGCATTCCCGGCGGGGGCGCCGAAATCCTCGTCGATCGCGTCCGGAAACAGATCACGCGGGGCAAGGTGCTCACGGACGACTGGCTCGACGTCATGCGAATCTGGCACGATCTGGGCGGTAAGAGTTCGGCCACGATGATGTTCGGACATGTCGAGACACTCGCCGATCGGATCGAGCATCTGGAGCGATTGCGCCAGCTGCAGGACGAGACCGGGGGATTCACGGCCTTTATCTGTTGGACGTTCCAGCCCGAGCACACCGACATGGCGGACATCCCGCCGGCTGGTTCCTATGAATACCTGAAGACCCAGGCCGTCGCCCGACTGTACCTGGACAACTTCGACAACATTCAATCCAGCTGGGTGACGCAGGGCGCGAAGATCGGGCAGCTGGGTTTGCTGTTCGGCGCCAACGATATGGGCAGCCTGATGATCGAAGAGAATGTTGTCGCCCAGGCCGGAACCGTCCATTATCTGACGCTCGGCCAGATTCGCGAGGCGATTACGGAACTGGGATATGTTCCTCGGCAGCGCGACGTGTTTTATCGGTTGGTCGGCGAGGAGAAAGAACGCCGCGCGATCGAGGCCAATCGGCAGCGTGATCTGGGAGCACTGCCCGTACTGGCATCGTAACGAGGCATTTTATGACGAAGCCTGACCCGCGTCCTGTCGCGGCCCAAGACGTTCCCGCACTGGCCAAGGCCGTGCTCGCGGCCGATCGATTTCCCTACTTGGCGACGATGGACGGCGATCAGCCGCGTGTGCGCCCGGTTTCGCCAGTCAAGACCGACGGCTTCACGGTGTACGTGGCGAACCTGCGGGTCTACCACAAGACTGCCGAGATTGCCGCGAACCCGAAAGTCGAGTTGTGCTACCTGGACGATCAACACGACCAGGTGCGCATCACGGGGGTCGCCGAGCCGGAGACGCAGCGGTCGGTGCTCGAGGAAATCTGGGATGCGAATCCTCTGCTGCGCAACTATCTCGGGAGCCTCGACAACCCTCAACTGATCGTCTATCGCATTCGACCCGTGCGGGTCCGTTTCATGCGCGAGTGGTCTCTGGAATACCACGACGTGCCGCTCGAGGGTTGAGTTCCGGCGGGCAGCGGGGGAGAGGCGCCTTCCCGTCGAAACTTTTGGACAGGGTTCTTAAGGGGTGACGAGAAGGAGGCCTCTGACAGCGGCACGGCTTACTGCGGCTGACGGGTAAGCAGGTCGTCGAAGACTTGCCGCACAGTGTTCTCGGCCGTCTGCCCCACCAGGCCGCTCTTGTTGGCTTTCATCAGAGCCTCAGCCAGCCCGACATGTTCCCGCCAGTCGGTGAGCGTGAAGTTGCGGATATCGACGTAGGTGTCGCGCACGGTGAGACCCGTCTTGGCGACGACGTGGTATCCGTCCTGGGCCTGGACGACATGGAAGCACATCGAACCGTATAGCGTGGCCGCGCCGAGCACAAACCCCAGCAGAAAAGAGCGCATCAGGGACATCCTTGTTCGAGGTCGAAGTTCGTCGGGGCGGAACTTTAGCATCCAGGTGCGAAACAAGGCAAGCACAATGCGAGGAGGGATCGCGGAGAG